>CAYQGF010000055.1:0-14187 GCA_964416885.1 uncultured Iamiaceae bacterium | reverse complement strand
CGGCGTGCGGGTTGAGCCCGGTCAGCAGCGAGGCCCGGGTCGGCGAGCACATCGGCGTGGAGTGGAAGTCGGTCAGCCGGAGCCCGGCGGCGGCCAGCCGGTCGATGTGGGGCGTGCTGATCTCGGAGCCGTAGCAGCCCAGGTCGGAGTAGCCCAGGTCGTCGACCAGCACCACCACGACGTTGGGCTTGCCCGCAGCGTCGGCCCGGGCCGGCCACCACGGCTCCGACCCGGCGAAGGTCCGGCCCACCCGTCCCCCGAACCCGGGGTAGTGGCCGCGTGCGGGCGGTGCTGCGTCGTCACTCACGCCGGCATCGTGCCAGACCCCTCGAACTTTGTACGGAACCCCCCGCAGCATGATGCGGAGTCCGTACAAAGTTGGCGGGCCACACGGCTACATCGGGCCCCACTCGGGTGGGCGCTTCTCGGCGAAGGCGGCCATGGCCTCGGCCAGGTTGCCGCTGAACGTGCCCAGGGCCTGGGTGCGGTTCTCCATCTCGACGGCGTGGCGCAGGCTCGGCGCGTCGAGGGCGGCGTGGAGGCCCGACTTGGTGAGCTCCAGGCCGAACTCGTGCTGCGCCGCGACCTGCCGGGCCAGGGCGACCGCCGCGTCGAGGTGGGCGCCCTCGTCGGCCAGGACGTTGAGCATCCCCCACCCCATGGCCTCGGCGCCGGAGAAGTGGCGACCGGTGAGCATCAGCTCCGAGGCCCGGGTCACGCCGACGATGCGGGGCAGCAGGTAGCTGGTGCCGACGTCGCACGACGACAGGCCGATGTTGATGAACACCGCACCGAACGTGGCCGACGGCGTCGCCACCCGGAGGTCGGCGGCCAGGGCCAGCGCCAGCCCACCGCCGACGGCCGGGCCGTGGACGGCGGCGACGACCGGCTTGGGGAGCTCGTGGACCGCCACCACCATCGACGCCACGTGCTGCTGGGTCCGCCACACCTGGCCGACCGGGCCCCGCCCCTCGGCGTCGGGGGCCGGGTCCCGCTCGCCGGACAGGTCGGTGCCGGCGCAGAAGCCCCTCCCCTCCCCCGCCAGCACCACGACCCGCACGTCCCGGTCGTGGCGGAGGTCGTCGAGGGCGGCGACCAGGTCCGAGATCAGCGACGCCGACAGGGCGTTGAGCCGGTCGGGCCGGTCGAGGGTGACGACGGCGACCCCGTCGTCGTGCCGGTCGGTGCGCACGAAGGCCATGCGCCTGATCCTGGCACCCGGGTCAGGCGCCGCGGACGATCACGGGCCGGTCGAGGTCCCGGTTGTCGACCACGACGTCGGCCCGGGCCGCGGGATCGACCTCGGACACGTACAGCAACTCGCCGGGGAGGTACCGGCCCCGATGCGTGGCCTCGGCCACCTCGGCGCCGTTGCCGTGGGAGTCGCGGGCCACGCCCCGCGCGACCGACACCTCGGGGTCGACATCGACCCAGACCCGGAGGTCCCAGGCCTCGTCGACCTCCGGCCGCATGGTGAACACGCTGTCGACCAGCAGGATCCCGTCGGCGGGCATGGTGACCACCACATCGGAGTGATCGACCTGGGTCAGGGGATCGATCGAGCACAGGGCGACGTCGCCGGAGCCCTCGGGCGCCGCCGGCCCCAGCAGCAGCCGCCACATGGCCTCGTGGTCACCGGCGTTGCGGTAGTAGCCCTCGCCGGACTCCCGGTCGTAGAGGTGCCGCTCGGCCCAGGGACGCTTGAAGTCGTCGAGCGACGCCCGGAACACCGGCCGACCCCGCTCGGCCAGGGCCACGCCGACCTCGTGGGCCAGGCTGGTCTTCCCGGCTGCCGTGAAACCGTCGACCGCGACCCGCAGACGGCCCGGGCCGCAGGCCAGCACCCGGTCGGAGAGCGCCGCCACGACGGCCGCTCGCTCCGGTGTCCGGAAGCCCGGGACCGGCTGCTGCCAGGTCGAGACCGACCGGACGATCGACGCCATGCCCACGACCGTCAGGCCCCGGGTGTGACGACGTCCTGGGTGGACGCGGGGACCTCGGCATCGGTGGGGCCGGCGTCGTGGTCGGCCCGGGCCCGGATGGCGGCGAGGAAGCGGTGCACCGCGCCGACCGAAGCGAGGGTCCGCCGGGAGTCGAAGACCTCGAAGGCGTGCTGGGCGCCGGGCAGCTCGGCGTAGACGACCGGCTCCTTGGACTCGGCCCGCAACATGGCCACGAACGACCGGGCCTGCTCCACCGGCACCAGGGTGTCGTTGGCCCCGTGGACGACCATGAACGGCGGGGCGTCGGGCCCGACCCAGGTCATCGTCGACGCCTTGTCCCAGGTCTCCCGGTCGTCGTCGATGCGGGTCTTCATCACGTTCTTGCCGATGAAGTCCTCCATGCCGGCCAGCCCGGTGCCGTCCCGGTTGGTCCAGTCGTAGACGCCGTAGAACGGCACCGCGGCCACGACCGACGTGTCGACGTCCTCGAAGCCGGGCTGCCACTCGGGCTCGTTGGCGCTCAGGGCGGCCAGCGACGAGAGGTGACCGCCCGCCGACCCCCCGGTGATGGCCACGAAGTCGGGGTCGCCACCGTGGTCGGCGATGTTGGCCTTGATCCAGGCGATGGCCCGCTTGACGTCGACGATGTGGTCGGGCCAGGTGCTGCGGGGGCTGAGCCGATAGTTGATCGCCACGCAGACCCAGCCCCGCTCGGCCATGTGGGCCATCAGCGGCATGGCCTGCTGGTCCTTGTTGCCGATCACCCACGCCCCGCCGTGGACCTGGAGCAGCACCGGCGCCCGCCCGTCCTTGGGCAGGTCGGCGCGCGCCCAGATGTCGAGCTGGTTGCGCCGTCCGAACTCGCCGTAGCTGAGCCCCCTCTCCCGCCGCCACTGCCGGGTGTAGGTCATCACCGGTCCCGCGACCAGGTGCCGGCGGACCTCGGCGGCCGACGTCGCCGGCAGCGGGTCGGTGCCGGCCTCCAGGTCCTCGCCCAGGCCGTCGCGCAGGGCTCGCTCGAAGACCCCGGGCGCGCCCCCGGCCTCGTTCCAGATGCGGGCCAGGGCCGCCCACGACCCCAGCGAGAGGCCGAGGCCGACCAGGCCGCTCGGCGTGCGCAGCGCGCCCTTGGTCGCCTGCCGGGCCGTCACGAGGGCCTGCCACGCGATGGTGTGGAGCGGCAGCTCGGAGGTCAGCCAGCCCGGGAAGAAGCACGCCACCGCGCCCTGCCCCTTCCGGGTGAGCGGCTGGCGGGCGTTGGCGGTGTTGACCGCTCCGAGCACGGCGCCGGCGAGCAGGGCACGACCGGCCCTGCGAGCCTTGGCGCGCCTCTCGGGCGAGCGGGGACGGCGGTGCACTCGGGCCATCGGACCATGATGCCTCGGTCGGAGCGGGCCAGCCCTACGGTCGGCGTCGTGAGTGTGTGGGCGTTGGCGGGGGTGGCGGGAGCGGTCGCCCTGGGGGCCGCGGCCCAACAGCTCGTCGGGTTCGGGTTCGCCCTGCTCGCCATGCCGCTCCTCACCGTGCTGGTCGGCCCCCAGGACGCCGTCGCGGTCGAGGCCCTCGGCTCGCTCGTCGGCGGTGGGGCCATGGCGTGGAGGATGCGCCACCTGGTCGATCGGTCCCGGCTCCAGCGCATGGCGGTCGGCGCGCTCCCGGGCCTGCCGCTCGGCACCCTGGTCCTCAGCGTGTTCCCCGACACGGCGCTCCGGATCGGCGTCGCGGTCGCGGTGCTGGCGACGGTCGTCGTGCTCGCCCGGGGCTTCCACCTGCACGGCGAACGCCCGACCACCGAGGTCGCCGCCGGCGCGGCGGCGGGCGCGCTGGGCACCTCGATCGGCATCAGCGGGCCACCGATCGTGCTCGTGCTCCAGGCCGCCCGGATGGAGCAGCACCGCTTCCGGGCCACGACCGTGGCGTTCTTCACCGTCACCAACGTGGCCACGGTCGCGCTCCTCCTCGCCACCGGGCTCGTCGGGCGCGAGGCCTGGCCGCTCGCCGTCGTCACCATCCCGGCCGCGGCCATCGGCAACCGCTCCTGCGAGGGGCTGGCGGCGCGGGTCCCGCCCGACCGGTTCCGCCGCCTGGTGCTGGTGACCCTGGTCGTGGCGGCTGGCGTCGCCCTCGCCGCCGCGCTCTAGCCGGGGTCAGTCCTCGTCGGTGGGGGCGGCGACGAGGCCGGCGACGTGGGCCAGGACCACGGCCGCGTCGGCGGCCCGGTCGACCACCATCGCCATGTGCTGCTCGGACAGCGTGCCCTGGCCCTTCAGCGGCGGGGCACCGAGCGAGCGGACGACCGCGGTGGCGTCGTCGGCCCGGCGGATGGGGGCCGGCGGGTCGAGCGGCGGGACCGGCTTCCAGAGGTCTGCGGCCTTGGGCTTCTTGCCCCGACGGCGGCGGTTCTGCTTGGAGCTCATGCGGGCAGCCCTTCCGCCGCCAGCTCGTCACGGAGGTCGTCCTCGGTGAGCAAGGTGTCGGGGCGCAGGCCGAGGGCGACACGGAGCTGGTCGGCGTCGAGGTCGGACAGGGAGCTGGACTTGGGCAGCACCAGGTCGGCGATGTGGCGCTTGCCGGCCACGACCTCCTCGACCCGCTCGTCGACCGTGCCCGGGCACACCAGCCGGTGGGAGATGACGGTGCGGGTCTGGCCGATGCGCCACGCCCGGTCGCGGGCCTGGTCCTCGACGGCGGGGTTCCACCAGCGGTCGTAGAGGACGACGTGGCTGGCCGCGGTGAGGTTGAGCCCGGTGCCGCCGGCCTTGAGCGACAGCACCAGCGCGCCCGCCCCGGGCCGCTCCTGGAACTCGGCGATCATCCGGTCGCGGGTGCCGCGGGCCAGACCGCCGTGGTAGCAGTCGACCGGGACCCCGGTGACCGCCGACAGGTGCTCGGCCAGGCGGACGCCCCACGAGGCGAAGTGGGTGAAGATCAGGACCTTCTCGCCCGAGGCGAACACCGAGTCGACGATCTCCTCCAACCGGGCCAGCTTGCCCGAACGGCCGGCGAGGGGGCCGGTGTCGGACGGGTCGTAGTTCACCGGGTGGTTGCAGATCTGCTTGAGGGCGGTGATGGCGGCGAGCACCGCGCCCTGCTTGGGCTCCTCCCCCGGCTCGGGGCTCTCGGTGCTGACGACCAGCCGGTCGAGCACGGCCTGGTAGAGGCCGATCTGCTCGGGGGTCATGGCGCAGTGGTCGAGCTCGTCGATGCGGTCGGGCAGCTCGGCCGCCACCTCGGGCTCGGACTTGGTGCGCCGGAACACGAGGATGCCGTTGAGCGCCCGCAGCGCGGCCTCGCCCTCGCCCGAGAGCTGCGAGATGAAGGCGGCCCGCCCACCGACCAGGCCCGGGTTGGTGAAGTCGAGGATGGCCCACAGGTCGCCGAGACCGTTCTCGATCGGCGTGCCGGTGAGGGCGATGCGGGTGCGGGCCGGGAGCCGCCGCAGCTGCTGGGCGGTCTCGTTGGTGTGGTTCTTGATGGCCTGGGCCTCGTCGAGGACGACCCGGCGCCACTCCCGCGCCGCCAGGGCCTCGATGTCGCGCACGGCGGTGCCGTAGGTGGTGATGACCACGTCGGCGGCGGCGAAGGCCTCGTCCATCTCGGACGGCTCGGCCCGGCCGGCACCGTGGTGGACGACGACGGAGAGCCCGGGCGTGAAGCGAGCAGCCTCCTTGGCCCAGTTGCCGACGACGGCGGGCGGGGCGATGACGAGGGCCTTGCCGTCGCCCTGGGTGCGACCCAGGTGGGCCAGGACGGTGGGGGTCTTGCCCAGGCCCATGTCGAGGGCCAGGCAGCCGCCCAGCTCGGTGGCGTCGAGGAAGCCGAGCCAGCCGAGGGCCTCGGCCTGGTAGCTCCGCAGCTCGCCGTCGAAGCCCGGGGGGGAGGCGACGGGGTCGATGGTGGCGCCGGCCGCCTTGGTCAGCAGGTCGGAGGCCCAGCTGCTGCCCTCGACGCTCAGCCCGCCCGCCAGCGGCGTGCCCTCCAGCCCGACCGAGTGCCGCAGGATCTCGGCCCCGGTCATCTGGGTCAGGTCGGCCCGCTCCGCCAGGGCCGCGGCCGCTTCCTTGAGGTCGGCGCGGTCGAGCTCGACCCAGCGGCCCCGGGACCGCACCAGCGGCCGGGCCTCGGCCGCCAGCCGGGCCACCTCGGCCGCGGTGAGCTCGACGTCGTCGAACAGGGCGGTCCAGCTGACGTTGCTGAGCTGGTGGGCGCCGACCACGGTGTCGCCGGTGGGCTCGGTGAACATCCGCAGCCCGGCGGCCGGCTTGCGGCGCGACAGCGGCGGCACCCGCACCTCGAACCCGGCCGCCTCCAGGGTGGCGCCGGTGATCGTCATCAGCTCCCAGGCCTCGTCCTGGCTCAGGTACACCTGGCCCCGGCGGCGGCCGCCCGGGCGGAGCAGGACGTCGTAGAGCCGCTCCAGCCGGGCCAGCTCGTCGGCCATCGCCTTGGTGTCCTTGCCATCGACCAGGGCGACCTCGATGTCGAGCAGCACCCCCTCGGCGCCGGTGCCGAGCACCCGGAGGAACCAGGCATCGCCGGAGTCGGGCGGCGACAGCTCGACCACCAGGGTGGGCCGGTTGGGGTTGACCACGGCCTTGGTCCAGCGCTGGAGCCGCTTGGACACCTCGGCGCCGGCGGCCACCGGGGCGGTGAAGGTCGACCCGTCGAGCCGGGTGATCACGGCCTCGGCCACCGACAGGGCGTTGCGGGTGACCGGCGGCGGGGCCGGGAGGTCGAGCCGGCCGGCCGCGTCGCTGGCGATGGCGTCGACCACGGCGGCCAGCACGTTGCGGGTGAGGGTCTTGGGCTCGGCGTTGCCCAGGGCGACGACCGGGCCGGGCATGGCCTCGGCCAAGAGGGCCAGCATGGGCTCGTCGACGACGGCCGGCACCCAGCGGACGTTGAGCTCCAGGGCGTCGGTGCCGTCGCGGCCCTCGCTGCGGAGCGCCGGGACGATGCGGCCCTGGGCGACCAGGCGGACGCCCTCGATGGCGACCCGGCCCATCCAGGTGACGCTGGCGCCGAGGCCCTCGCCCCCCAGCCCGCCGCCGACGGCGACCAGCCAGCCCAGGGCGTCGTGGACCGGGATGGCGACCGACTCGGCGTGGACGCCACCGGGGAGCCGCACGCCCGGGTGGGCCTGCCAGCCCTGGGCCGGGGCGCCGGTGGCCTCGATGCGGGTGGACAGCTCGTCGTTGCCGGCCGGGTCGGCGCCGGGGCCGCCGGCCCACAGGACGATGTCGCCGGCGGACCACGACGCCTGGAGCCGGACCTCGCCGGCCGGGTCGGCGACCAGCCCGGCCGCGGCCGAGTGGGCGGCCCGGGTCAGCAGGTCGTAGGTGGACTCGAGCAGGGCCAGGTCGCTCTCGAAGTCGGCGACCACGAGCGCCCGCTCGGCCCCCTTGAGCTGGCGGGCGTTCTCGAGGTGGTCGTCGGTGTCGTCGATGAAGCGTTCGACCAGCCGCAGGTGCGCGGCGGGGTCGGCCTCCAGCAGCGTCCGCTGCTCGTTGCTTGCTCTGCCCTCGGCAGCGGCCCAGACCGCCGCCTCGAAGGCCCGTGTGGCGTCTTCCATGGGGTGTCGCGGCGTTCCCAGCGCCGACCCCGTGCCGATGCGGCAACGGGGGACTCGCTCTTTCCGAGGTCTCCAGAGGCTGCGCCAGCAGTGGTTGCAGGACCACCAGGCCGCCCCGACCGCCCGCGGACGGGACTTCGGACCCCGACACCCTACCGCAGCCCACCCGGTCCTGTCGGCGACTCGCCCTGGTGACGTCGGTCACCAGCTGACGGTGCGCCCGTCCCACCCCGCTTCTGACCGAGGAGGACGCCATCCACGGCCTCCCGCCCGGTCAGAACGGGTGAGGGCCGGCCCCGTGCCCGTTCCGACCGAGGAGGAGGCCATCCGTGGCGCTCTGCCCGGTCAGAACGGGTGGGCCCTCGGCGATCGGGCGAGGTCGTCGTCGGGCCGCGCCGCCTGGCAGGCTGCCGGCATGTTCACGCACCTCGACCACGTCGGCATCGCCGTCCCCGACCTCGACGAGGCCCTGAAGTTCTACGAGGAGACCTTCGACCTCCACTCGGTGCACGAGGAGGTCAACGAGGAGCAGGGCGTCCGCGAGGCCATGCTCGCCATCGGCGACTCCGGCTCCTGCATCCAGCTGCTGGCCCCGCTGCGCCCCGACTCCCCGATCGGCAAGTTCCTCGACCGCCAGGGCCCGGGCATCCAGCAGATGGCCTACCGGGTGGAGGACATCGACGCGGTCAGCGCCACGCTGCGCGAGCGAGGCGTCCGGCTGCTGTACGAGGTGCCCAAGGGCGGCACCGCCGGGTCGCGGGTGAACTTCATCCACCCCAAGGACGCCGGCGGCGTGCTCGTCGAGCTGGTCGAGCCCGGCCCCGACAGCCACTGACCGATCCTGGGGGCTCACGGCCCCACAGCCTCCTGATCGCCCCTCGACGGCCGATCAGGGGACCATGCCGACCGGGGGCGCGCTGACCGACGAGGCCGACCGGCGCGCCCGGACCACCTCGGTCGGCCAGCTGGGGCTGTCCCGCCTGGCCCAGCTGGCCCTCACCGTCACCGACGACGCCGTGTTCGCCCTCGACCACGACGACCGGTTCACCTTCGTCAACGACGCGGCGGAGGTCCTGCTCCGCCGCCCCCGGATGGGGCTCCTGGGCAGCGAGCTGTGGTCGACCTACCCCGAGCTGTGGCGCACCGAGTTCCAGGACCGCTACCGGGAGGTCGCCCTCACCCGCCGGGCGGTGGAGTTCGAGGCGCCCCACCCCTCCGGCGACACCTGGTACGAGGTCCGGGCCTTCCCGTACGACGAGGGCGTGGTGGTCTTCTGGCGCGACGTGGCCGAGCGGCACCGGCTGGAGGAGGCCCACCACGACCTGACCCGCACGCTCGTCGCCATCCTCGACGCCCTCCCCCTCCCGACGGTGCTGCTGTCCGCCGACGGCACCGTGCGGCGGGCCAACCAGGCCTGGGACCACCAGGCGGCCCCGCGACGCGCCGCCCTCGGCGAGGACGGGCGCAACTACTTCGAGGCCCTCGCCGCCTCGGCCCGGGCCGGCCGCCCCGATTGCGCCCGGCTGCTCGATGCCCTGCGGTCGCTGGTCGCCGGCACGGTGCCCCAGGTGCTCCACGACCACTCGTTCGTCGTCGACGGTCAGGTCCGGTGGAACCAGGTGCAGGCGACCCGGGTCGCCGGCTCCTCCGACATCGTCGTGATCCACCTCGACGTGACCGAGCGGGTGCTCGCCGCCGATGCCGAGGCCGCCCGCGCCCGGCGCGACGGGCTGACCGGGCTGCCCAACCGGATGCGCCTGCTCGAGGTGCTGGAGGAACGGCTGGCCTCGCCCGAGCGGGGCTTCGCGGTGTTGTTCCTCGACCTCGACGGGTTCAAGACCGTCAACGACTCGCTGGGCCACGACGTCGGCGACCGCCTGATCTGCGACGTCGCCACCCGGCTGGAGCTCGTCGTCGCCGACGACGAGCTCCTGGCCCGGCTCGGGGGCGACGAGTTCGTGCTGGTGGTGGCGGCCGAACGGGCCGACGAGGGCATCGAGCGGGTCCAGGCCGCGCTCCGGGACCCCTTCGACGTGGCGGGGCTGTGCCTGCCCCTGTCGGTGAGCATCGGCATCGCCCACGCGGGCGAGGACCACACCCGGCCGGCCGACCTCCTCCGCGACGCCGACGCCGCCATGTACGTCGCCAAGGCAGCGGGACGGGACCGGAGCCACACCTTCACCCGCGACCTCCGCCATCGCGCCCACGACCGCCTGGAGGTGGTCGAGGGCCTGGGCCGCGCCCTGCGCGAGGGGGAGCTGGAGCTCCACTACCAGCCGATCACCGACCTGGGGACCGGCCTGGTCGACGGGGTGGAGGCCCTGATGCGGTGGCGCCACCCCCGCCGGGGCCTGGTCGGCCCGGCCGCCTTCATCCCGGTCGCCGAGGAGACCGGCCTGATCGTCGAGATGAGCCGCTGGGCGCTGCACGAGGCGGCCCGTCAGGCCGAGCAGTGGCGGCGGACCGGCCTCGACCTCGCCGTCGGGGTGAACGTCAGCGCCGCCCACTTCACGACCGGCACCCTCGTCACCGACGTGGTCGACGCCCTCGACGCGACCGGCCTCACGCAGGGGTCGCTCGTGCTGGAGATCACCGAGACGAGCGTCGCCCGCAGCGACGGGCTGGCCGAGGCCCAGCTCCACCGCCTGCGGGAGATCGGCGTCCGGATCGCCATCGACGACTTCGGCTCGGGCTACTCCTCGCTCGGCCGGCTGGCGGCGTTCCCCGTCGACGAGATCAAGTTCGACAGCAGCCTCCTGCGCCGCGCCGACACGCCGCGGGAGGCCGCGGTGCTGCGCAGCATCGTCGAGGCGGTGGTCGCGGTGGCCGACGCCATGGGCGTCGAGACCCTCGCCGAGGGCATCGAGACCGAGGCCCAACGGACCGCGGCGCAGGCGATGGGGTGCCGCCGCGCCCAGGGCTTCCTGTTCAGCCGCCCCCTGATCGCCGCCGACGTCCTCCCCACCCTGACCGAAGCCAGGTCGCCGACCGGGACGCGGGCAGACGACCCCGCCTGAGGGACCAAGATGGCCCGATGGAGCTGAGCGAGGTGATGCGGACGACGGCCGCGGTGCGGGCGTTCACCGACGACCCGGTGCCCCCGGCGGTCCTGTACCGGGTCCTCGACGACGCCCGCTTCGCCCCGAGCGGCGGGAACCAGCAGGGCTGGCACGTCACCGTCGTGCGGGACCCGGCCGTCCGGCGGCGCATCGGCGACCTCGGGGCCGAGGTCTGGCGTCGCTACCTGGCCGAGCAGGCCGCCGGCTACCGCGCCTTCAGCGTGGTCGACCCGGCGCCGCCCGACGTGCCCGTCCCCGACGACCTGCCGCCCTACGCCCTGTTCGAGCAGATCGAGGCGGTCCCCGAGATCCTGGTGGTGTCGGTCGACCTGCGGGCGCTGGCGGTCACCGACCGGGACCTCGACCGACCCTCGGTCGTGGGCGGGGCGTCGGTCTACCCCTTCGTCCACAACATCCTGCTGGCGGCGCGCAACCAGGGCCTGGGCGGTGTCCTCACCACCTTCCTGGCCGCCGACGAGCCCGAGGTCGGCGCCCTGCTCCACCTCCCCCGCAACCACGCCCTGGTCGCCCTGCTCGGCCTCGGCGTGCCGGTGCACCAGGCCACCCGGCTCCGGCGCCGGGCGGTCGAGGAGTTCGCCACCATCGACCGCGTCGACGGCCCGCCGCTGCTCCCCCCGTCCTAGGACGGGCCGGCGGAACGATCAGCGAAACTCGCTGACGAACTCCACCAGGTCCACGTCGAGGGCCCGACAGACGGCGCGCAACTCCAGCAGGTCGAGCCGTCGTTCGCCGCGTTCGACCTTGCTCACGAAGGTCTGGTTGACGTCCAGGCGCTGCGCGAGGGCCGTCTGGCTCAGCCCGGCCGCCTCTCGGGTCTCGCGCAGCCGACGGCCGAGGCGCTTGTGGTCGGCGCTGCCGATCGACTTGCGCACCACCGGAGCAGACGACGGTTGCAGCCGTTAGCCCAAAATAGGCTAGAAGATGTGGTCGCAGACCACGACACCTCGATGAGGGGGAGGACCCATGTCCACGACCCAGCCCGGCTGGTACCCAGCACCCGACCGCCCCGGCCAGCAGCGCTACCACGACGGCACCGACTGGACCGACCAGTACGGCCCGCTGCCCCAGCCGAAGAAGAAGGGCGGCGCCAAGAAGGTGCTGGTCCCGATCGTCGCCTGCCTCGGCCTCGGGCTGATCCTGGTCATCGTGGCGGTCGCAGCAGGAGGCGGCGCCGACGACGAGGACACCGCCTCGAACGCCGGCTCCACGGAGGCCAGCGGCGCCGAGCCCACCAGCCCGAACGAGCAGGGCCAGGACACCTACGCCGTCGGCGAGACCGGCACCAGCTCCGACCTGGCCATCACCGTCGACTCCGTCGAGGACCCTTGGGTGCCCACCAACGAGTTCGACACCCCCGACGCCGGGCTGCGCTACGTCGGCGTCGAGATGACCATCGTCAACGACGGCGACCGCACCACCACCTTCTCGACCCTCGCCGCGATCGAGGTGACCGACTCCGAGGGCCAGGCATGGGACGTCGCCCTCACCACCTCCGACCAGCCCGACATCGGCGGCGACATCCCCGCCGGGGCCACCCGCAAGGGCTGGGTCTACCTCCAGGTCGGCGAAGCGGCCACCGGCCTCCAGATGCGCGTCAAGGGCTCCTTCACCGCCGAGGGCGCCGTGTTCGCGCTGGGCTGAGGCGGTGCTCCCCCGCCCTAGCCCGGCGGGGACAGGGCGCGCCGCACGAAGGCGTCGAAGTGCGGGATGGCGAACTCGACCCACCCGTAGCGAGGCGCGTAGATGACCCCCTCCTTGATGAGCCGGTCGCGGATCGCGGCCACCTCCGACGTCGTCCGACCCCCGGCCGCCGCCACCTCGCCGGAGCGGTGCGGCCCCGGCCCGAGCGACGCGAGCAGCCGGACGTAGGCGACCTCGGAGTCCGGGATGCGCGCCACCCGGGCGGCGAAGAAGGCGGAGTCGAGGGCCAGGTGGGCTGCCGGCGCCCCCCGAGCGACATCGGCCACCGAGATCGGCTCGTCCCGCGCCGCGTTCCACGTGTGGTACGCCCAGACCTGCACGAAGAAGGGGTAGCCGTCGGAGTGGTCGACGACGGCGCCGGTCGCGTCCGACGCCCACGAGACGCCCATCTCGGCGGCCGGCTCCTCCACCGCGGCCACGACCTGCTCGGGGGTGAGCGGTCCGAGCGCCTCGACGGTGAAGAGCCGTTCGGCGTAGGTCGCGGCCTTGGCCACGACGCCGACCAGGTTCGGGAGGCCGGCCAGGACGCACCACACCGGGAGCCCGTCCTGGCCGCAGCGGTGCACACCGGCCAGCAGGCGACGGAGGTCGTCGGGGTCGAGCGCCTGGGCCTCGTCGATGGCGATGACCACCCCCAGGTCGTGCTCGGCCGCCGCGGCCACGAGGTCGACCACGACGTCGGCCAACACCTCCCGGTCGGGCGGGGGCGGCCGGACGTCGTCGGCCCGGGCGACGGAGGCCCCGGCGCCGAGGACGGTGAGCGACACCGAGTCGATCGACCGGAGGGCCCGGGCGACGCGGGGCCCGGTGCCGAGGTCGTCGGTGACGCGCCGGGCCTGCCGGAGGAACGACACGACGGTGTCGTCACCCCCGACCGCCTCCTGGCGGATCACGCGGAAGCCCTCGCTCTCCCCCATGGCGGCCAGGGTGGCCAGGAGGACCGTCTTGCCCACGCCCCGCAGCCCGGTGAGGAGCAGGTGCTGCGTCGAGCGGGCGGCCTTCAACCGTCGCAGGCTGGTGCGCGCCGCGTCGATGACCGCGTCGCGACCGACCAGCGCGGGCGGCGGCGTCCCGGCCCCGGGCGCGTACGGGTTGGCCACCGGGTCGTACGTTTCTCCCGACATGCCGTGAGTTTAACGACTTCTGTTAAACCGGCGGCAGGTTGGGGGAACCTCTCACCACCCGTCCCGCTCTCCGGGGGCTCAGTCGATGGAGACGGGCTGGATCCAGCGCTCCAGGGCCCGGCGCAGCTCGTCCTCCCGCACCGGCTTGGTGAGGTAGTCGTCGAGCCCGGCCGCCAACGCCTGCTCCCGGTCACCGTCCATCGCCCGCGCGCTCAGGCCGATGATCGGGGTGTGCCGGCCATCGCCCCGGGTGGCGTCGACGGCCCGGATCCGCGCCGTCGCCTCGAAGCCGTCCATGCCCGGCATCATGATGTCCATGAGCACGGCGTCGAAGCCGCGGGCGGCACACGCCCGCACCGCGTCGGCGCCCGAGTCGACGATCTCGACGGCGTAGTTCAGGCGCTTGAGGGTGCCCTTGGCGACGAGCTGGTTCAGCTTGTTGTCGTCGACGAGCAGGATGACGGGCATCGGGGTGGTCCTTCCATGGGCCCGGCCGGGCGACCGGGTCTGTCGGGCTAGGGGGTCGGAGCGGCGGCGAAGGGAGCAGCGGGGGGCAGGGCGCGGTCTGCGCCCATCGTCCCTGTCGGCTGATGTGGCTCGTTCACGAGGGTGTCGACGATCCGACGCAACAAGTAGGTGTTCCTCACCGGCTTGACCAGGACCGATCGGATGCCGGCCTCGTCGGCGGCGCGGCGCGACACGTTCGGGTCCGAGCTCAACAGCATCATCACCGTGTCGGCGGACGGGTCCTGGGCCCGGAGCACCTC
>CAYQGF010000054.1:0-14432 GCA_964416885.1 uncultured Iamiaceae bacterium | reverse complement strand
CCTCGACCCCGACGCCGAGCCGCAGGTCGACGCCGTGGTCGCGGTGGACGGCGGCGACGGTCTCGGCCACCTCGCCGCCGAGCACCCGGCCGAGCGGGACCGGCAGCGGCTCGACGAGGGTGACGTCGAGGCCGCGGCCCCGGGCGGTGGCGACGACCTCGGCGCCGATGAACCCGGCGCCGACCACGACGACCCGCCGGGGCCCGGCATCGAGCTCGGCCCGGAGGGCCAGGCTGTCGTCGAGGGTGCGCAGCACGTGGACGCCGGCGAGGGCCTCGGTGCCCGGCAGGCTGCGGGGCCGGGCGCCGGTGGCGATCACCAGGCCGTCGAAGGCCAGCTCGGCCCCGCCGGCGAGGGCGACCCGCCGGCCGGCGACGTCGAGGCCGGTGGCCCGGCGCCCGAGCACCCAGGTCAGGTCGAGGTCGTCGTCGCGCTCGGTGAGCAGGTTGGTGCGCTCGGGCCCCCAGGTGCCGGCGAGCACCTGCTTGGACAGCGGGGGCCGGTCGTAGGGCGGGTGGGGCTCGTCGCCGACGACGGTGAGCCGACCGTCGAAGCCGGCCCGGCGCAGTGCCCGGGCCGCGTGGAGGCCAGCCAGCGACGCCCCGACGACGACGACATCGTCCATCCTCACCGGCGCACCCCCCGGCCGTACGGAAAGTGCCTGGCACCTTCCGTACGGTCAGCCCTCCAGGCTGATGGCCTGCTTGGGACAGCGGACCACGGCCTCCTCGACCTTGGCCCGCAGCTCCTCGGGGGGCGACTCGTCGAGCACGTAGAGGAAGTCGTCATCACGCACCTCGAAGACCTCGGGGACGATGGACATGCAGACGGCGTTGCTCTCGCAGAGGTCGTAGTCGACGACGATGCGCATGGGTGTGGATCCTCTCGGCGCGGTCGGCAGGGACGACCGGACCCTACCTGGACATCCGTCCAGCATCGGGCCTGGGTGGGGCGGCCCCGACGGTGGGCCCTATCCTCCGGACCGTGCGCCGTCTCCGCCTCGTCCCGTCCGTCGTCGCCCTGGTCGCCGTCGGTGCCCTCGCCCTCGGCGGGTGTGCGTCCAACGAGGACATCGAACAGGCCAAGTTCGCCACCGACCTGATCGACCGCACCGGCATCACCCAGGACGAGGCCGACTGCCTCACCGACAAGATCTACGACGAGTTCGACCAGGCCGAGGTCAACCGGATCTACCACGCCGCCACCGAGGCCGAGATCGGCGGTGACACGTTGGAGACGCTCGATCGCTTCAACGCCGACTGCATCACCGGCGCCCCGGGCGACGAGGCCGACGCGGACGAGGGCGGCTCGGGCGACGCCTCGACCACCACCGACGCCTCGACCACCACCGAGGCCGACAGCACCACCACCGAGGGCTGACCCGGCGCGGACCACCGCGCCACGCCACGCCGCGCCGCCGCCACGCCGCGCCGCCACGCCGCCTCGTCGGGAGCGGGAGCGGGGCCGGGAGCGTCAGGACCTCGGCTCCGATCGCCCCCGATCGACCGCAGACCCTTGTGGCGCATGGGTGATCGACGCCATCTATCGATCAGATCGGGAGATTCGATCGACTCCATCTATGGGTCCTGGTCAGGAACCCTCTATGGTCGAGGTGTCCCCAGTGCCCCACGACAGCGAAGAGGTATCTGCACCGTGGCCCTCGTCAACTCCGAGATCAAGCCGTTCACCGCGACCGCCTACCACAACGGCGCCTTCGTCGACGTCAGCGACGCCGACCTCAAGGGCAAGTGGTCGGTGGTGTTCTTCTACCCGGCCGACTTCACCTTCGTCTGCCCCACCGAGCTCGGTGACCTGGCCGACAACTACGCCACGTTCAAGGACATGGGCGTGGAGATCTACTCGGTCTCGACCGACACCCACTTCACCCACAAGGCGTGGCACGACACCTCCGACACCATCGGGAAGATCGAGTACCCGATGATCGGCGACCCCACCACCGAGATCAGCCAGAACTTCGAGGTCCTCCGCGAGGGCCAGGGCCTCGCCGACCGTGGCACCTTCATCATCGACCCCGACGGCGTGATCCAGGGCGTCGAGATCTCCGCCGAGGGCATCGGCCGCAACGCCGTCGAGCTGCTCCGCAAGGTCCGGGCCGCCCAGTACGTCCGGGAGCACCCGAACGAGGTCTGCCCGGCCAAGTGGGAGGAGGGCGAGGACACCCTGGCCCCCTCGCTGGACCTCGTCGGCAAGATCTGACCCTCCCCCCAACCTCCTGTCCGTCCTGGCCACCCCCTGGGCCAGGACGGACAGGAGCGTGTCCCCCGACCGCCCGCGCCCCAGGAGGCCCCCGTGCTCGACGCCGCCATCGCCAGCCAGCTGAAGACCCACCTCGCCAAGGTCACCGAGCCGATCGAGCTGGCCTCGTCGCTCGACGACGGCCCGAAGTCGACCGAGCTGGCCGAGCTGCTCGACGAGATCGCCGCCATGTCGGAGAAGATCACCGTCGTGCGCTCCGACGACGATGAGCGTCGGCCGTCGTTCGCCATCCGCCGGGTCACCGGCGATGAGCCGTGGGTCCGCTTCGCTGGCATCCCGATGGGCCACGAGTTCACGTCGCTGGTGTTGGCCCTGCTCCAGGTCGGCGGTCACCCCTCCACCGCGGACGAGGCCGTCCTCCAGCAGGTGCGCGACCTGCCCGGCGAGTACCACTTCGAGACCTACTTCTCGCTCTCGTGCCAGAACTGCCCCGACGTGGTGCAGGCCCTGAACCTGATGAGCGTGGTCAACCCCAACATCACCCACGTCGCCATCGACGGCGCCCTGTTCCCCGACGAGGTCGACCAGCGCCAGGTGATGGCCGTCCCGTCGGTGTTCCTCAACGGCGAGCCGTTCGGCCAGGGCCGGATGAGCCTCGAGCAGATCGTCGGCCAGCTCGACACCGGCGCGGCCGAGCGCATCGCCGAGGAGATCGACGCCAAGGACCCCTTCGAGGTGCTCGTCGTCGGCGGTGGCCCGGCGGGCGCCGCGGCCGCCATCTACGCGGCCCGCAAGGGCATCCGCACCGGCGTGGTGTCGGAGCGCTTCGGCGGCCAGGTCCTCGACACCATGGCCATCGAGAACTTCATCTCCGTCAGCCACACCGAGGGCCCGAAGCTGGCGACCGCGCTGGAGCAGCACGTCAAGGACTACGACGTCGACGTGATGGACCTCCAGAAGGCCGTCGGCCTGGCCCCAGCCGAGGCCGAGGGCGGGCTCTCCACCGTCACCCTGGCCAGCGGGGCCACCGTGGCGGCCCGCACCGTGATCCTGGCCACCGGTGCCCGCTGGCGCCAGATGGACGTGCCCGGCGAGGCCGAGTACCGCAACCGGGGCGTGACCTACTGCCCGCACTGCGACGGCCCTCTGTTCAAGGGCAAGCGGGTCGCGGTCATCGGCGGTGGCAACTCCGGTGTCGAGGCCGCCATCGACCTGGCCGGCGTGGTCGGCCACGTCACCCTGATCGAGTTCGACGACCGGCTCCGGGCCGACGAGGTCCTCCAGCGCAAGCTGCGCAGCCTCCCCAACGCCGAGGTGATCGTCAGCGCCCTCACCACCGAGGTGATCGGCGACGGCGAGAAGGTCGTGGGGCTCCGCTACACGGACCGCACCGACGACTCGTCGCACGAGGTGGCCCTCGACGGGATCTTCGTGCAGATCGGCCTGCTCCCCAACACCGAGTGGCTGGAGGGCACCGTCGCCCTGTCGCCTCGGGGCGAGGTCGAGATCGACGACCGGGGCCACACCTCGGCGGCCGGCGTGTTCGCGGCCGGCGACAGCACCACCGTGCCGTACAAGCAGATCGTGATCGCCATGGGCGCCGGGGCCATCGCCAGCCTGAGCGCCTTCGACCACCTGATCCGCACCACCGCCCCCGATGCGGGGCCCGAGAGCGGCGCCAGCGACCCCGAGCCGGTACTGGCCTAGCCTCGGCTGGTGACCCCGGTCACCCGATCATGAACCTGCGCGACCTCCGGTACCTGGTGGCCGTCGGCGAGCACCGCCACTTCGGGCGGGCCGCCGAGGCCTGCTTCGTCAGCCAGCCGACGCTCTCGGCCCAGATCAAGAAGCTGGAGCGCGAGCTCGGCGTCGAGCTGGTCGAGCGCACCCCGGGCAACGTCATGCTCACGGCCGCCGGCCGGCAGGTGACCGATCGGGCCCGGGTGATGCTCGACGAGGCCGAGACCATCCGGGCCATCGCCCGCCAGGCCCGCGACCCGCGGTCGGGCACCGTCCGCGTCGGCCTGTTCCCGACGCTCGCCCCCTACCTGCTCCCCCACGTCGTGCCGCCGGTGCACGAGCAGCTCCCCGACCTCGAGCTGCTCCTGGTCGAGGAGAAGACCGAGGTCGTGCTCCAGCAGCTCACCAGTGGGCGGCTCGACGTCGGGATGCTGGCGGTGCCGGTCGAGGGCCGCCTCCACCAGGAGGACCTCTTCCGCGAGGACTTCCTCCTCGCCGTCCCCCGGGACCATCCGCTGGCCGACCACGACGGGCCGGTCGACGTGGGCGTCCTGGCCGACGCCCGGGTCCTCCTGCTGGAGGAGGGCCACTGCATGCGCGAGCAGGCGCTCTCGGTGTGCCGGCTGGTGGGCGCGGCCGAGATGGCCGGGTTCCGGGCCACCAGCATGGAGACGCTGCGCCAGATGGTGGCCGCCGGCGTCGGCGTCACGCTGTTGCCCGAGCTGGCGGTGCAGGCCCCGGTCGCGCTCTCCGACGGCGTGCGGCTCCTGCGGTTCGTCGAGCCCGTCCCCCGTCGCACGATCGCCATGTTCTGGCGCGAGACCACGCCGTACGCCTCGGTGCTCCGGGAGATCGCCGACGTCGTGCGGCGCGCCGTGGCCCCCCACCTCGGCCCCGACGCCGTCCTCACCCCGGCGACCTGACCACGAGCGCCTCCGCCTCGTCACCCACGGGGGTGACCTCGGTACGGTCGGGACGGTGAGCGCGAACCTCTGGCTGCAGATGATCGAGAAGAACCCCGGGCACTCCGACTGGTACATCGAGCGGTTCCGGGCCATGGCCGCCGCCGGCGACGACCTCGACGGCGAGGCCCGCCTCGTCGACGCCCTCGCCCCGCGGGGCGCCCGCATCCTCGACGCCGGGTGCGGTCCGGGCCGGGTCGGCGGCCGTCTCGGCCAGCTCGGCCACCGGGTCGTGGGGGTCGACCTCGACCCCGCGCTCATCGCCGCTGCGGAGCAGGACCATCCGGGCCCGACGTGGGTGGCCGCCGACCTGGCCGAGCTGGACCTGGCCGCCCTGTCGCTCCCCCACGAGTTCGACGTCGCGGTGTGCGCCGGCAACGTGATGACGTTCCTCGATCCGGCCACCCGGCGCGCTGTCCTGACGAGGATCGGCACCCACCTGGTCCCGGGCGGCCGGATGGCGGTCGGGTTCGGCGCCGACCGGGGCTACGGGTTCGACGAGTTCTTCGACGACGTGGCCGCGGCCGGGCTGCACGAGGAGCTCCGCCTCTCGACCTGGGACCTGCGTCCCTTCAGCCCGGGGGCCGACTTCCTCGTCGCCGTCCTGGCCCGGTGACGGCCCCGGCGACGGGCGCGACGATGAAGCTCTTCGTGCTCGGCGCTCCGTGCTCGGGGAAGTCCACCGTCGCCATGTCGCTTCGATCGGCCGACATCCCGGTGATCGACGTCGACGACGAGGTCGTCCGCCGCAACGAGGGGACCTGGCCCGACATCGACACCAAGAACGAGCTGCTGGGCCACATCCTCGCCGACGCTGCCGCCCTCCCGGCCGTGGTCGTGCTCAACAGCTACCTGCCCCTCGACCGGACCGCCGCGCTGAGGGAGGACGGCTTCGCCGTCGCGCTCCTCGACGTGGCGCCCGACGAGCTCCGTCGCCGCGACGCCCGGCGTCTCGCCGAGGAGGGATGGACCAACATCGAGTGGTTCGACTGGCACCAGTCGGTGATCCGCGACCACCTCGACGCCGGCCTGGTCGACCACGTCGTCGACGGCGACCGGCCACCGGCCGACGTCGCCGCCGACCTCCTGGCCCTCGTGGGCCAGCTGGCGCGATGAGGACCCGGCAGCGGGCCGGGGGGGGCGACGCCCGCACCGCACCGCACCGGCTCGGGTCAGCGGAGCACCTTGACCAGGTAGGTGCAGGGGTCCGCATGCTCACGGACGAGGCGGCCCGCCGGGTCGTGCTCGGCCCACCGGTCGACCACCGGGCCGTGGGGCCACTCGACGTAGCCGAGACGGTCGTACAGCCGGCGGGCCCCGGCGTTGTCGAGGGCGACCGCCAGCCCGACCATCGTCGCCCCGGCGGCGCGGGCCACGTCCTCGGCGGCCGCGACGATCGCGGTGCCCGTCCCCTGCCCGGTCGGCGTCGCCTCCAGGCCGTTCATCTCGGGGAACGGGCCGAGCCGGCTCCGGACCGTGTCGTACTTCGAGGTCCGCAGGAGCGTGACCTGGCCCCGGGGCTCGCCGTCGGACCACGCCACGAGCAGCGTCGCCTCGCCCCGCTCCTGGCGCTCGAAGCGCGCCCGGTAGAAGGCGCGGTGGGTGGGCGGCGCGACGGCGAGCAGCATCGCCAGGTCGTCGGGGTCGCAGGGTCGTACGTCCACCGTGGTCGCCTCTCGTTCACCCGGGCCCGAGCGCCGGCATCGTGTCACGTCGGCCCGCCGGCATCCCCATGAGATCTCTCCCGCCCGGGCGTCCGGCAACGACGCCGGACCTTCGCCAGGATGAGCCGATGGATGGCCGACAGATCGATGATCGGACGTGACCCGGCTCGATGACGTTGCCATCGGGGCGGACGTCGACGCTGCGGTGTTCGAGTACGACGACGCCCGAGCCTGGACAGCCACACACCTCGCCACCAGCCGGGCACCGTTGGCGGTCGAGGTCTGGGTGTTCGACCCCGACCTCCGGCAGGTGCTCCTGGTCGAGCACCGGTGGCGGCGCTGGGTGCCCCCGGGCGGGAAGGTCGAGCCCGGCGAGACGCCCCGGGAGGGCGCCCGGCGGGAGCTCGCCGAGGAGACCGGCCTGGAAGTCGAACTGGACGACCGGCCGGCCGCCGCGGCGATCCGGTCCTACCACCCGGACTGGCCCGCGACCCTCGGGCTCTCCTACGCCACGACCGCCGACCCGGCGCGGCCCCTCCGCCCGGAGGTGGGGCAGGCCGTGGCCTGGGTGCCGCTGGCCCAGGGGTGGGACAGCGCCTTCCCCGACGACGTCGACCGCATGCGCGCCTACGTCGGGTGGCTCCTCAGCCCGACGGGGCCAGGTGGGAGGACACGGCGGCCCGGCTGACGATGCCCCCCAGCGCCGCCAGGCCCCAGGCCGGGTACAGCAGCGGCACGTCGCCGAACACGGGCCGGAGGGCGTCCCAGGTGAGGATCAGCCCGACGAGTGCGACCTGGCCGCTCATGATCCCGGTGACCGCCACGAGCAGCCAGGCCAGCCGGCCGGCCGGCCCGGGCACGACCACCGAGGCGATCGCCCCACCGACCAGCCCGGCCAGGGCGAACGACGCCAGGCCGGCACCGATGGCGAGCCCGATGACCAGCATCCCCCGCGCGTCGGCGCCGTCCACGCCCCCAGCATGCCTGCTCCCGGCCGGCCCGGGCACGCCCTAGTCGGGGACGTCCTGGAGGGTCACGGACACCTTGACGTTCGTCGCCACCGTGTCGGTGCTCGGGTTGGCGAGGGTGATGAAGAGCTCCGGCACCGTCGGCCCGGGGATGACGACGTGGTTCGACGAGGCCGTGGAGAACCACGAGGCTGACAGCGGGCCGAGCGTCGTTGTCCCGGCGAAGCCGGTGCTGTCGCCGGCGACGGACACGACGACCGTTCCCGACTCCGCGGTCACCACGAGGCGGAGCTCCTTGCCCTCCGGCACCGTCCCGGCCAGCGCGTTCATCCGGGTGGTGAGGGCACCGGCCCGAGCGATGGGCACGGCCACCGGGACCTCGGCCACGACCCCGTTGGTCGCCGTGCCCAGGTCGGGCTGCGACCCCCTCAGGGCCCGGGGCGCGATGAGGGTGAAGCCCGTGGCGGGCTCGTTGGCGTCGAGCAGGGCGAACGAGCGCTCCACCATGGTGGCGTACTGGAAGGACACGAGCGCGGCCTCCAGGCTCGCCCGTCGCTCGGCGCCGAGGTGGGGACCGAAGTCGCACTTCCACGTCGGCAGCAGGGCCGCCAGGTTGCGCAGGCCGGTCTGGTCCGTGGCCGGGTCAGTGCTGAACAGGTCACGGACCGCGAAGTCCGGGCACTTGGTGTCGAGCATCTTGACGAAGGCGAAGCGCAGGTACGGGCTGTTCCGGATGTCGGTGTCGGGCGAGCCCGGGGCCAGCCCGGTCTCCAGGATGTTCCCCCAGCCCCCCGGCGGGGCCACCAGGTAGGAGTTGGCGTCGTCGTACAGCTCGTCCTCGAACCACCTGGCGGTGGCCTCCATGAGCCAGTGACCGCCCGGCGGCAGGGTGTCGAGGCCCTCGCGCTTGGTCGCCGGTTGGATCTGGGCGTGGTGCATGTACTCGTGGACGGCGATGACCTTCACGAGGTCCTTCGGGATGTCGTGGGCGAGGTGCAGGACGGTGGCCGCTTCGACGTCGCCCTCGACCCACCCGAAGTCGCGGGGGTTGTGGTCCTCGATCTGGACCGTGAACGTGGAGGCGAAGCCGATCTGGTTCTCGGCGAACCAGTCCTGCGCCGTCGCCAGGTAGGAGACGAGCTCGTCGAGGGTGGTGCCGCCCCAGCGGGTCGCGGTCACGGAGGAGCCCCAGTTGCGGACCGTCACGGTGGCCCGCGCCGTCGGGCAATCGAAGTCGGGCAACGGGTCCCGGCGCGGCTCCGGTCCGGTCCTCTGGGTGCAGGCGCTCGCCGCCGCGGCGGTGGTCGTGGGGGGCTCGGTGGCATCCGGCGCCTCGGCCCCGCGGGCGGCCCCGTCGGCGCCGTAGCCGAACACGAAGAGGCCCTCGGCGCGGGCCAGGGACACGACCAGCACCGGCTCGTCCGAGGTGCCCTCGTAGGTCGTGTCGACACCGACCGACGTCCACGCCGGGCCGGCGGGCCCGTCGACGGCACCCGTGGCGAACGCCGCAGGCTGGGTGAGCGAGTACAGCTCGACCTCGCGGTAGTCGACGCCCTCGGGGAGGTCGGCGAGCGGGTAGCGGAGCTCGATGTCGGCGTCGAGGGGCTGGCGGACGACCATCACGTCCGTCAGGGGTGTCACCGCGTCGGGGGTCTGCGGCGCGTCGTCGGGCGAGAGGACGCCCAGGGCGAGCCCGTCGAGGGACGCGGCGCCCTCCACGTCGGTGATGCTCACCCCTTCGAGGTCCGACCCGGCGTCGGCGACGGTCAGCGACGCGCCGACGGCCTGGGCCTCCAGCGGCTCCGGGGCGAGGACCTCGACCTCGAACGCCGTCTCGGCCGACCGGGTGCCGTCGGCGGCGGTCACGGAGACGGGGACGCTCTCGCCCTCGTCGCCCGGCCCCGGTGTCCAGCTGACCAGCCCCGAGGCGGCGTCGATGGTCATGCCGTCGGGCGCCTCGGCGAGGGCGAACGTCAGGGGCTCGATCCCGGTGTAGGTGACCTCGGCCGTGAAGTGGGCCGGCACACCTGCGACCAAGCCGTCGACGCCCGCCGGTGCGGCCAGGTCCAACACGATCCCGCGCATCACCACGTCGTCGGGGTCGAGCCCGTCGTAGTCGGGGTCGTCGGAGGCCACCGGCCCCAGCTCGACCTCGTAGTCCTGCTGCCCGTCGGCGACCGCGTCGTCGGCCCCCCGCACGACGACCATCTGCGGCACCGACCAGTCGGTGGCGGTGAACGTCAGCTGCGACGGCTCGGCGATGCCCTCGCCCTCGTCCGACGATGCCACCGGCACCACGACGTCGGCCGCGGGCTCGGTGGCGAGCACGACGGTGAACTGGGCGACCGAGTCGAACGCGGCGGTGTTGCCGCTCACCTCACCGGTGACGACAGCGGGATCGCTCGCCGCGGCGGTGGGGCGGTCCGACCGCCCGGCGTCGTCGGTGCCATCGTCACCGGTGCAGGCCGCGACGAGCGCCAGCACCACGACGAGCCCCGCCCTGCGGCGTAGGCCGGGCCGCCGCTCGTGACGACGGGGACGGGTGTCGGTGCGGCTCATGGCGACCTCTCGCGGGACAGCGGGAGACGGCCTCGTGCCCCCGGCGCGGCCGACCCGTCCCGCCAACCCGCCGAGCTCTCCCTCGCCGCCCCACCCAGGGTCGGCGACCAGCACCGTACCCGCCCCCGGCCCCGCCCCAGCACCAGCCCCGGTCAGACCTCTCCGGTCGACGCCCTCCGCGAGCGCCGCCTCGCCACCCCTGCGTCAAGCTCCTGTTCGACCAGAACCTCTCACGCCGCCTCGTCACGATCCTCGCGACCGAGGTCCCCGACAGCGCCCACGTCGGCGCTCTCGACCTCGACACGGCACCTTCCCGCCCTCGTCAGCGCCAGGTGCGGCTCTCAACGTCGCAGCGAGGCGAGCTGGTGAAGCGGTATGTCGGCGGGGAAGGCATGAGCTCTCTGGCGAGAGCCTTCGGCATCCACAGGCAGACCGTCGGGACCATCATCGATGCGGCGAACATGCCCCGTCGGGTCCGAGGCAAGGAGCGCCTGGACATGGACGAGGTGCGCCAGCGCTACGGGCGCGCACCGTCGAGCCCAGGCTGATCCTCGTGTCCAGGTGCTCGGTACCCACGGGACCGTGGACGTGTCCGATCTGATCGGCGTGCGTCGACCATGGGCATTTCGTGCCCCGACCGCGCCTTTGCTGTCGGGGTATCGTGACCCCCCGATGGCTTCCGACGCACAGGCCGTTCTCCACGAGGCGCTCCAACTCGATGAGCGCGAGCGGGCTGACCTCATCACGGCGTTGGTCGCCAGCCTCGATGGCGAAGCCGACGCCGACGAGGAGGAGATCGCTCGCGTGTGGGCCGAGGAGGCCAGCCGCAGGGCCGACCGTTACTTCGCCGGCGAGTCGACGGCCGTCGACTTCGACGTTGCGCTGGAACAGCTCCGAACTGGCTTGAAGCCTCGGTGACCCACACCGTCCGCGTCGAGGACGGTGCGCTGGCCGACGCCGCACGTGCAGCAGCGTGGTACGAGGACCAGACGCCAGGCACCGGTACCCGCCTCCTCGGTGCCGTGACCGCGATGCGAGCAACGTTGACCGACTGGCCGCGCACGGGGCAGCTCGTCGACGATCCCGCCGGCCGAGAGGTACGACGCCTTCGAGTCGAAGGCTTCCCCTACCACCTGATCTACGTCGTCACCGACGACGAGGTACTGGTCGTCGCCGTCGCTCACGACCGTCGGCGCCCCGGGCACTGGACCGAACGCCAGGCTTGAAGGGGTGGCCGTCGATCCGGTGGAGCAGATCGTGAACTCTGCCGGAACCGCCCTTACCTGCGGCAACGACGTGAGGCTGAGTGGAGGTGATGGGATTCGAACCCACGGCCTCTTCGATGCGACCGAAGCGCTCTAGCCAGCTGAGCTACACCCCCGAAGGGAGCGTCACCCTACCCTGCGGAGAGCGGCGGGCCGAAGTCCCTTCACTGGGAGTGGTCGATTTGTCCTCGAAACTCACTCACAGCGGCGGATGTGGTGCCGATAGCGCACGTATGAAGACCGCATCCCCCACGCGTCGGGCGGTCCAGGCGCTCGGTCTCGTGCTGGCCGCCGTGCTCCTCCTGAGCGGCTGCATGTCCGACGGCCAGACCGCTGTCCACGACGAGCTCAACGCCGATCGGCGGGCCCACGGCCTCGCCGCGCTCCCGACCCACGACCAGCTCAACCAGAAGGCGCAGGCCTGGGCCGAGAAGCTGGCCCGTGACGGCAAGCTCTCGCACTCGAACCTGTCCTCCGGGGCACCCAGCTGCTGGCGCTCCCTGGGTGAGAACGTGGGCTACGGCAGCTCGGCCGCGGCGGTCCAGGACGCCTACATGGGCTCGCCCGGCCACCGGGCCAACGTCGTGGACAGCAAGTGGAAGTGGGTCGGCGTCGGCTACGCCAAGGCCGGCAACCGCGTCTACACCGTCCAGGTGTTCATGCAGGGCTGCTGACCCTCCGCGGCCGGCGGCACCTCGCCGGCCCCGGTCCGCTTCGCCCCAAGCCCCCGGGCCCTCAGGGGCCAGTGTCACCCTCGATCGCCCGCTGGAGGCGGGTCTGGAGCACCGTCGTGGTGACATCGCCCCGGCTCCGCTCGAGCACGGCCCGCAGCTGGTCGAGCGAGCGGCGCAGGCCGTGGGTGAGGGCGTCGGGGTGGTCGACCAGGGACAGCACGTCGTAGACGTCGTCCATCGAGGCCAGCAGGGCCTCGGCCCGTTCGACCTGCCCCTCCCGCAGCCGGTCGAGCAGGTTCCGCCGCAGCTCGCTCGCCGCCTCGCAGAGGCCCCGCATCCATGCCGTGGGGTCGACACCGAGCTCGTCGGGCCCGGGCGCCGGCTCGCCGGCCACCAGTGCGACCGTGAGGCGGGCCTCGGCGTACTCCTTCTCGGCGTCGTGGAGGAAGCCCCCGTGGGCGACCGCCGGGAAGGCGGCGAGCGCCCGCTGCGCGGTCCGCAACGACTCCTCCGCCTCGGCCAGGCGCTCCTCGACGTCGCCGACCTCACCTCGGTGCACCGCCCGGATGGCGCGCGACGCGCTCCGGATCGTGGCCCGGCAGGCGGGCAGGGCGGCCTCGCGGGCCTCGTGCGCGGCGCTGAGCCCGACCCGGATGGTGTCGGTGATGCCTTCGAGCCGCGCCCGGGCGGTCGGGTCGGTCACCCGGCTGGTCGGCGGTGCGGCGGGCCGGCTCAGCCGGTGGCCGAGCGCCGGACCACCACCAGGTGCCGCTGCGTCGTCGGCGGCACCGCGAGCGGCCGGACCTTGATCGCCTGCTCCTCGGCCAGCTTGCGCATCTGCACGAGCAGGAAGATGTACCCGCCGAGCGCGGCGAGCGAGGCCAAGTGCAGCAGGAGCATCACCCCGCCGAAGGCGACCGCCAGCAGCAGGGTGAAACCGGCCACGCCAGCGAGGGTGAACAGCACGTCACGCCGACGCTTGCGGGCCGCGGCCCGGCCCGAGGGCGTGCCGGGGAGGGGCGCCGAGCCGACCGGTGCCGAGCGCCGGGCGCCGGGCATGGCGGGGGGCCGGAGCTGGCTGCCGGGGGCGGCGGAGGCGCCGGGCGTGGTGCGTCCGATGACGGCGAGGTCCTGCCGGAAGTTGCTGACCGACGAGCCGGGGCGCAGCTCGGACCGGCTCCGCACGAACGGCGGAACGAGCACGATGGCCCACACGATGGCCAGGAGGATCAGGACCGGCACACCCATCCTTCAGATCAGCTCTTCCTGTTGGACCGTACCTGCGTGGTGGCCATCACGGGTGGATGGCCGCCGGTCGCGACGGTGGGGTGGACAGACTCAGCGAGAGAGGCGCTCCTCCTGACATCGTCGTCAGGGCAGCGCCGAATGTGACGGTTCTACTACGAACCGATGGCGATGACCAGCCCGGCGGGTGACCGGCAGGGGTGCTCAGAGGTCGGCCGGGTCGCCCAGCCCGGTCGGGCCGATCATGCCGGGAGCGCCGTCGACCCCGTCGGGATGGGCGCCGTCGAGGCCCCGAGCGTGGTCGGCGAGCACCGAGTCGATCGAGCGATCGAGCCCGGCCTCGGGCTCCCGCCGGTACACGCCGGACCGGCCCCCGGTCTTCTCCCAGAGGGCGATGTCACCGATGGTCATCGACCGGTCGGCGGACTTGCACATGTCGTAGATCGTCAGGCACGCCACCGAGCAGGCCGTGAGGGCCTCCATCTCGACACCGGTGCGGTCGACCGTGTCGACGTGCGCCTCGACCTCGATGTAGGTGTCCTCGATGCGGAAGTTGAGCAGCACCGCCCCGACGAGGAGCGGGTGACAGAGGGGGATGAGGTCCGACGCCCGCTTGGCGGCCTGGATGCCGGCGACCCGGGCCACGGCGAGGACGTCGCCCTTGCCCACGCCACCCCGGGCGACCAGCGACGTGGTCTCGGGCTGCATGGAGACCCGGCCCCGGGCCACGGCCCGTCGGTGGGTCGGCTCCTTGGGGGTGACGTCGACCATCCGGGCACGCCCGAGCGGGTCGAGATGGGTCAGGCCACGGTCCGGCATCCCCGAATGCTACGCCTCGTCCCCCCACCCCCGTCACACGGCAAGCGCCAGGTCAACCAGCGGGGCCGGCCGGGCGTGGTCTCGGGCGGAGGAAGAGTGGTCCGGCGCAGCCGCTGGGGAGCCCGAGGGGTCGCCCCTCGGACGAAGCCGATCGTCGCCGAGGCACGAGGCGTCGTCGGCTGGGATACAGCCCGAGCGCAGCGAGGACGACCAGTTCAGACCGAAGAAACCGAGCGGAGCGAGGTTTCTGAGGCCGAGGCCTATCCCCCGATCTGGGACATGCTGCGGCGGGGGCGGATGAAGGTGGGCTGGCCGATCA
>CAYQGF010000053.1:0-14488 GCA_964416885.1 uncultured Iamiaceae bacterium | reverse complement strand
CAAGATGTGACGGTCACCCAACATCAGGGGGTGGTCGTGACTCGGGGAGGCGTGGAGGAGTTCGACGCCTGGTACCTCCGGGAGCACCCGCGGGTGGTGTCGACCGTCGCGGCCGTCACCGGCCGGCCCGGCGTGGCCGCCGAAGCCGCCGACGAGGCCTTCACCCGGGCCTGCGAACGGTGGGCGCGGGTCCGGGCCATGGCCTCGCCGGGCGGGTGGGTCACCGCGGTGGCGCTCAACGACGCCCGTCGACGGTTGCGGCGGTCCGGCCACGAGCGCCGGCTCCTGGTCTGGGTGGCGGCGACGGCCCCGGCCGAGGCGGCCCCGCCGGCGTGGTCGCCCGAGGTGTGGGAGGCCCTCGCCGGGCTCCCACCCCGGGAGCGGGAGGCGGTGGCCCTCCGCTACGTGGCCGACCTCCCGGTGGCCGAGGTCGCGTCGATCATGGGCATCGCCCCCGGCACCGCGGCCTCGACCCTCCACTCCGCCCGTGCCCGCCTGGCCCGCGTCCTGGCCACCGATGACGACCTCGGCGACGCGCCCGAGGGGGTCGCCCTGGCCGGGGCGGTCGACGTGGCCGGTCCCGCCGATGAGGAGAACGCCGATGCCCACCATTGAGGACGTCCTGGGCGACCTGTCCGCCCACCCACCGTCGGCTCCCCGCCCCGCGGGGGAGGTCCGGGCCCGCGCCCGTCGGCGGAGCCGTCGCCGCCGCGTCCTGGTCGGAGCGGCCGTCGTGCTGGCCGTCGCCGCCGTCGGGGCGGGCGTGGCCACGGTCGTCGACCCCACCGGGCCCCGGGACACAGTGGCCGCCGGGCCGGGCGGCACCACCACGCCCCGGAGCACCACCACCGCCCCGCCGGACGACACCGGCCCCCCCGAGGTGGTGGTCAACCCCGGGTTCGCCGACGAGCCGGTCGCGGACGGCGACGTCGTCGGGGTGAGCCTCGACCGCCCGGCCCGGGGCGAGCCGTTGGCGGTGATGGCCCAGTGCGCGGCCGAGGCCGTCGCCGACCCGGAGCCGGCCAGCGTCGACGCGGTGTTGGCGTGGTGCGGGTTCGCCCCCGAGGCCCTGGTCGACGCGCTCGTGCCGGGCATCGTCCCCTACCGCGTGTACCGGGAGGTGAGCACGCCCAACGGCGACGTCGACTGCGGGACCCGGGCCGGCGCCTGCGTGATGGTCGTCGTCCTGGAGGATGCCGGGGAGCTCACCGCCGTCGGCACGCCGCTCGTCTTCGCTCCACCGGTCGATCCCGGGCCGGGGCCGGCGGCGGTCATCGACGGCCCGGTCGACCAGGTGCGCGACGGCGCCCGCCTGCTGATCACCCTCACCGGGGTGGCGACCGGCGACGTCGTCACCGTCGCCCAGTGCGACGCCGATGCCTCGAGCGATCGGTGCTCTGCGGCCCGGAGCCGGACCATCACGGTGGAGAGCGGCCCCGAGACCCAGATGACCTTCGTGGCCTTCCGCGACGTGGCCTGGCCGGTCGAGGTGGGGGCGGAGCCGGAGTGGACGGCGTGTGACCCGTGCGCCCTGGTCGTCCGGGTCGAGGGGTGGAGCGAGCCGGTCGAGGTGCAGCCGATGACCATGCGGCACACGACGACCCCGGTCCGGCCCGCGATCGAGGTCGACCCCCCCGGCCCCCACGCCGCCGGGGGCACGGCCCAGGTCCGGGTCACCGGCCTCCAACCCCTGGTCCCGGTCGCGGTCCAACCCTGCGTCCACCTCCCGGCCCTCGGGACCTGCGGCCTCCAGGACGTCCCGACCACGGTCGTCGCCGACCACCAGGGTGTCGCCGTCGCCGCCGTACCGCTCCCGACGGCTCTCGACTCGATCGACTGCACCTCCGCTCCGGGCGCCTGCGGGCTGGGCCTCGACCTGACCGGACAGGGGACGGACGCCCTGACCTTCCTGCCCCTCGACCTGAGCGGCTGAGCGGGGCGACCCAACGCTTCGGCGCCGTCGGGGCTTGGAGGGGCATGGGCACGACGATCCAGGACACCACGGGCCAGGACCTCACGGACCAGGACCTCACGGACCGAGGGACGACGGACCGGGCCGGCGGCGACCGGCGGCGGGGCCGGCTCGGCTGGCTGGCGGCCGTCGGTGTCGCCGGGGCCGGCGTGATCGTCGCCCTCGTAGCGGTGGCCCTCGACGACGACCCGGTCGACCCGGTCGACGTCGTCGTCGCCCCCGGTGCGACCGCCTCCCCGGACGAGGACGCCGCGAGCGAGGTCGACGGGGCCGACGGGGCCGGCGACGAGGGGCCGGCCGTCACGACCGAGGCGCCCCTTCCGGCCGAATCGGTGGCCCTGGAGCCGGCGACGGGCCTCGTCGACGGGACCGAGGTCGCCGTCACCCTGGACGAGCCGGTCACCGGCGGCCAGGTGATCGTGGCCCAGTGCACTTCGGAGGTGGGGTCGATCCGCCCCGGCGACGCGTCCGCGCCCCTGAACTGGTGCGCCGGGGTCAGCTACGTCGACGCCGTCGACCTGCCGGCCCTCGCCTTCGAGGTCCGTCGGGTGGTCCACACCGTCGCCGGGCCGGTCGACTGCGCTCAGCCCGACCGCTGCATCCTCGCCGTCCGGGTCGGTGGGCCGTCGTCGACCGACGACCGCTTCGCCGTCCTCCGCTTCCGCGACGACCTGCCCCCGGTCGAGGAGGCCGCCGTCACCGTCGGCGGAGCCGAGGGCGAGGTCCCCGACGGCACGCCGCTCCGCCTCCTCCTCACCGGCGTGCAGGCGGACGAGATGGTCCAGGTCGACCAGTGCCGACCCGGCCCGACCGAGGACACCACCTTCTGCTCCAGCGCCCGCGCCGTGTGGACCTCCGTACCGGACGGCCCCGACGCCGAGGTCACCTTCACCGCCTTCCACGACATCCTCTTCGACGCCACCGGGGGCGAGGACGGGTACCTCCCGTCGTGGCAGCCGTGCGTGCCGTGCGAGCTCGTCGTCTCGGTGGGGGAGCGCCTCCAGCCTGTCGCCCGGGTGCCCCTGACCATGGCGCCCACCGATGCCCCCATCCGGCCCGAGGTCACCATCGACGCCACCGGCGCGTTGGCCGGGGGGACGGCCGTCGCGGTGCGGGCGACCGGGCTCCAGCCCGGCACCGAGGTCCGGGTCGGGTGGTGCCCGACCAGCCGGTTCCAGGGCGGCGGCGACCCGCCTTGCGTGGGCTCGGCCGGGGACGACCCCTCGCGGGTGACGGTGGCCGCCGACGGCACGCTCTCGGTGCCGACCTTCGCCCTGCCGGTGAACGCCGACGACGTCCTCCACGACGACTGCACCCAGCCCGGGCGCTGCGGTGTGGGCATCGAGGCCGAGGACGCCTACAGCGTCCTGGTCGTCGCCCCAGTCACCGTGACGCCGTGACCGCGCTCCGGGCTGGGCGGCGCCGGTGCCATGCCCACCCCGAAGCTCGGGCATCCGTTCTGGCGCGCCAGGTGCGAGGTTCCGCCTGTGTGGCGCGCCAGAACGAGCCCGACGCCGGCCCGCAGGGACAGGTCTCGGTCGTCAGGCGGTGCGGTCGGCCCGGGCCAGGTGGGCGGCGTCGCCCAGCGCCCGCAGCGACCAGATGTGGGCGCCGGCCAGGGGCTGGGTGCTGAGCACGGCCACCGAGGCGTGGCCCATGGCGAACCGCTCCCACTCCCACGGCTCCCGCTCGACGCCGAGGAGGTGGGCGATGACGGCGCTGTTGGTGCCGGCGTGGGCCACGGCGACGACGCGCTCGGGCGCGTCCGGGTCGACCTCCCACAGGTTCCGGTCGCGGGCCGGGGTGACCCCGAGGTCGCCGAGGAGCGCGTCGACGCCGGTCGACACCCGGTCGTGGAAGTCGCCCAGGGGTTCGGCCCCGGGGATGCCGGCCCACCAGTCGGCCCGGGGCCGGCCCCGCTGCTCGGCGAAGGCGGCCTCGACCACCTCGATGGGGCCGTCGTCCCAGGCATCGGGCATGCCCAGCTCCAGCAGCCACGGGTGGACCGCCGGATCGAGGGTGAGCGACGTGGCGACGGGGGAGCAGGTCTCCCGCGCCCGTCGGGCCGGGCTGACGAGCAGATGGTCGACCGGTCCGTCGACCGGGTCCAGCTCGACGTCGGCCAAGCGGGCCGCGACGCGCTCGGCCTGGCTGTGCCCGAGCTCGGTCAGCTCCGGGTCGTTCTGGTTGCGCCCCTCGACCACCCAGCGGGGCTGGCCGTGGCGCACGAGGATCAGTTCCATCCGGTCTCCATGGGGGCGACGGTACCCACCCCCTGTGACAACGAAGGCCCGGCCGGGGGAATCGTCGGCCGTCCGAGCCGGTTGGGTGTCGGCATGGTCGACACCGCAGGGCCCGAGGACTGGTGGCGGGAGCTCGTCCTCGAGCTCCCCGCCCGCACCGCCAAGCTCGCGGTCGTCCGGGCCGACGGCAGCCCCCACGTGGCGCCGGTGTGGGTCGACCTCGACGGCGACGACATCGTCTTCATGACCTCGGCCGACACGATCAAGGGCAAGGCCATCCTGCGGGACGGCCGGGTGAGCCTGTGCCTGGACGACGAGCGTCCCCCGTTCCGCTTCGTGACCGTGGCCGGCACCACGACGACCTCGACCGACCCCGACGAGCTGATGTCGTGGGGCACCCGGATCGCGGCCCGCTACATGGGTGAGGAGCAGGCCGAGGCGTACGGCCGTCGGAACGCGGTGCCGCCCGAGATGGTGGTGCGGGTCACGCCGACCCGGGTCGTGGCCGTGGCCGACGTGGCCGACTGACGAGGCGACCCGGCCCCGCCGAGCGCGTAGGGTGGGCCCATGGCCAAGAAGCTGCTCCTCCTCCTCATCGTCGCCGCCCTCGGAGGCCTCGCCTTCAAGAAGCTCCGCGCCGTCTGACCCTCCGTAGGACCGCGGGCGCCCGCCCTACGACGTTCGGCGTCGTGGTGGCGGGCGTCGTCGCGTCCGACCCCGGCCCGAGGTGCGGGGCCGGGACGCCGCCCGGGGCCGCAGCCCGCTCACGGCGTCGAGGGCCGGCCCACCCCACTCGGCGACGAGCCGGGCCAGCCCGGCCACCTGCCGGGCCGCGGCCCGAGCGTCGCGCTCCCGTCGCAGCCACAGGTAGGTCGCGACCCCTGCGGCACCGGTGGCCAGCAGCCCGCCACCGACCGCGGCGCTCGGCCCCGGCCGGGGCATGGCGACCCGCTCCCGCAGCGGGACCTTCTTGGTGAACCAGCGGACCTCCCAGCCCCGGTCGGCGGCCACCTTGGCCAGGTCCCGGTCGGGGTTGACGGCGACCGGGTTCCCGACCGCCTCCAGCATCGGGACGTCGGTGACCGAGTCCGAGTAGGCGTACGAGCGCTCCAGGTCGATGCCCCGCTCGGCGGCCAGCTCGCGCATCCGCTCGGCCTTGTGCGGGCCGTAGGCGTAGAACTCGACCTCGCCCGTGTAGCGGCCCCGGTCGTCGACCCGGGCCCGGCTGGCGATCGCCTCGTCGACGCCGAGGTGGCGGGCCAGGGGGATGACCACCTCCTCGGGCGAGGCCGAGATGATGAAGACCCGCCGACCGGCCGCCCGGTGCGCGGCGATCAGGTCGACGGCCTCGTCGAACACGATCGGGTCGACGACCTCTTCGAGGGTCTCGGTGACCACGGCCCGCACGTGGGCCTGGTCCCAGCCGGCGGTGAGGGCGAGGACCTTGGTCCGCATCCGCGCCATCTTCTCCTCGTCGGCCCCGAGGTAGAGGAAGACCAGCTGGCCGTACAGCGCCCGGAGGAGCAACCAGCGGCTCAGCAGGCCGGCCCGGTAGAGCGGCTTGCCGAAGGCGACCATGGCGGCCTTGGCGATGACCGTCTTGTCCAGGTCGAAGAAGGCCGCCTCCACCCGTCCACCCTAGGACGGGCACGGAGGAGCCGGCCCCTCTGCGCCCTTTGCGCCGTCACCAGGTTTGGGGGCGGCGGTGGATGGGCACCGTGGCGACCTCGCTTCCCCCGCTGAGATCCCGCTCCTTCTCCGCGCCCGGGAGGCACCCGTGCTCATCACCTGTTGGTCGGTGAAGGGCGGCGTCGGCACCACCGTCGTGTCCGCCGCCCTCGCCACCACCCTCGCCCGCGTCCACGCCCTCGACGGCGGTGCGCTCCTGGTCGACCTGGCCGGCGACGCTCCGGCCTCGCTCGGCCTGCCCGATCCCGGCGACCCGGGCCTGTCCGGCTGGACCGCCGCCGGGGCCGAGGTCGCGGCCGACGCGCTGGCCCGGCTCGAGCTGTCCGTCGGCCCCGGCCTGTCCCTGCTGCCCCGGGGCCGGGGGGCCAGCGGCCCCGCGGCCCGCCACCAGGTCCTGGCCGGGTTGCTGGCGGCCGACGCCCGGCCGGTGGTCGCCGATGCCGGCGTCCTCCGGGCCGGGAGCCCCGCCGTGCCGCTGGCGGCCGAGGCCAGCCGGTCGCTGCTGGTGACCCGGGCCTGCTACCTGGGGCTCCGCCGCGCTCTCGACCTCCCGGTGCGACCCTCCGGCGTCGTCCTCGTCAGCGAGCCGGGGCGGACCATGGGCCGCGCCGAGGTCGAGAGGACGGTGGGGGCGCCCATCGTGGCCGAGGTGCCCCTCGACCCCGAGGTGGCCCGCGCCGTCGACGCCGGTCTCCTGGCCCGTCGGGTCCCCCGGGCCCTGGCCCGCCCCCTCCGGGCGGCGGCGTGACCGCCCCGCCGTCCTCGCCCGCCGGGGCGGCCGCCACCGGTCCGACCGATCGGACCGAGGCGGTGGAGCAGGAAGTGCACCGGCGGGTGCTGGCGGCCCCGTCGATCCCGGCCGCGGTGGCGCCCGGTGCCCTCGACCAGCTCGTCCGCGTCGTCGCCCCGCAGCTCCCGCCCGACGAGGTCGCGGCCTTGGCCCGGCGGGTGCGGGCCCGGGCCACCGGGCTCGGTGTGCTGGAGGGCCTGCTCGCCGACCCGACCGTCACCGAGGTCATGGTCAACGGCCCCGGGCCGGTGTGGGTCGAACGGGCCGGGCGTCTGGTGTGCACGGACATCGAGGTCGACCGACCGACCGTCGATCGGCTGGTCGCCCGGGCGCTCCTCCCCACCGGCGCTCGTGTCGACCGGACCCGACCCCTGGCCGACGCCCGGCTGCCCGATGGCTCGCGGGTCCACGTCGTCGTGCCGCCGCTGGCCGTTGACGGCCCGTGCCTCACCATCCGTCGCTTCGGGGCGCGGGCCGTCGCCCTCGAGGACGCCGCCGCCCCCGAGGTCGCCGCCCTGCTGCGCCGGGTCGTCGTCGAACGTCGTCAGGTCGTGGTGAGCGGTGGGGCCGGGGCGGGCAAGACGACGCTGTTGAACGCCCTCGCCGCCGGCATCGACCCCGACGAGCGCATCGTCACCGTCGAGGACGCGGCCGAGCTCCGCCTGCCCGGTCGCCACGTCGTGCGGCTCGAGGCCCGGGCGCCCTCGGTCGAGGGCACCGGCGAGGTGACCATCCGCGACCTGGTGCGGGCCGCGCTCCGGATGCGGCCCGACCGCATCGTCGTCGGCGAGGTCCGCGGCGCCGAGGCCCTCGACATGCTCCAGGCCATGAACACGGGCCACGACGGCTCGCTCAGCACCTGCCACGCCAACGGCGCGGCCGATGCCCTCCGCCGGCTGGAGACGATGGTCCTCACCGGGGCCGACCTGCCCTTGCGGGCCGTTCGGGAGCAGATCGCCAGCGCCGTCGACGTCGTCGCGCAGGTCGCCCGACGGGCCGACGGGTCCCGCGGTGTCGTCGCGGTCGAGGAGGTCGACCCCGACCCCGATGCTCCGCTCCGCACCCGAGCGGTGGCCGATGCCCACGGTGTGGTGGGCCATCTCGCCCGTCCGTCGCGGGGGAGGCCGAGGTGACCGTGCTCGTGCTCGTCCTCGGGCTGGCCGCGACCGTGGCGTGGACCGCCGCGGTCGCCCGGTTCGGCCCGCTGGGGGAGGCCGCACCGGGCACCGGGCGGGTCCCGACGTCCGCTCGGCCCCCGAGCCCCCGCCGAGCGGTCGTGGCCCGCATCGAGGGCGTGCTCGCCGACCGGGGGGTCGCGGGCGACGCGGCGCGGTGGGCACGGGTCGGGACGGGCCTCGCCCTCGTGGTCGCCGGGGTCGGGGGGCTCCGGGGTGGCCCGGTCGGCGCCCTGGTGACGGTCGGAACGGCCGGTGCCGCCCTCGCCGTGGTGGCCCGGGCGACCCGGGGCCGGGGCGACCGATTGGCCGACGAGCACCTCCCCGCGTTCGTCGAGCACACCAGCCGCGGCCTGCGCAGCGGCCACGACCTCCGCTCGGCCCTGGCGGTGGCGGGGGGCCGGGCCGGTCCGCACGCCCCCTCGGTCGCGACCGTCGTGGCCCGGGTCGACGGAGGGGCGTCGTGGGACGACGCCCTCGCCGGCTGGGCCGCCGATGCGCCCCGGCCTTCGGTCCGTCTGGTGGCCGCGGCCCTCGCCCTGGCCGCGGCCAGCGGGGGGCGGGCGTCCCGGGCCCTCGACGGGGTGTCGGGCACGCTGCGGGCCCGACGAGCGGTGGCCCAGGAGGCCCGGGCGCTCGCCAGTCAGGCCCGGGCGTCGGCGGCGGTGCTCGTCGCCCTCCCCGTGGTCGTCTCCGTCGGTGGCGCGGTCGCCGACCCGCGGCTGGCCGAGGCCCTGCTCGGGACCCCGTGGGGCCTGGGGTGCGTCACGGCGGCGGCGGTGCTCGACACGGTCGGCGCGCTGTGGATGCAGCGGATCGTGAGCGGGAGCGCTCGATGAGCCTGGCCTCGATCCTGCTCCCGGCGGCCTGGGCGGTGCTCGGTGCGGCGCTGGTGCGGACGATGGGCCCGGCCCGGCGGATCCCGTTGGACGGTGCCCCCCTCCCGCACCCCCGCGGCCCGCTGGCCCGGCTCGGTGCCCTGGCCCGTTCCGCCCGGGCCTCGTGCGCTCGGAGGGTCGGTCGTGCCGGCCCGGGCGCCGGGCCCGTCGATCGTGAGGCCGGGGCTGCCGATGTCGGGGCTGTCGATGTCGGGGCTCTCGATGCTCGGCCGGTCGATGGCAGGGCTGCCGATGCGGGACCGGTCGATGGCGGCGCGGTCGATGCCGAGGTCGATCGTCTCGTCGGCGGTGCCCTGGTGCTGGCGGCGGTGCTCCTCGTCACCGCCCCCGTCCTGGCCGTCCTGCCGGTCGCGGGGGCGGTCGCCGCGCCGGGCCTGGTGCGGCGCCGTCACGAACGACGGCGCCGGGAGCAGTGGGCCGAGACCCTGCCCGACGCCGTCGACCTCCTGGCCCTGGGGCTCGGCAGCGGCGTGGCCGTCGGCCCCGCCCTGGCCCTCGTCGCGCCCCACACCCCGTCGCCCGTCGGTCCCGTCCTGGCCCGCGCCGACGAGCGGGTGCGGCACGGGGCCGCGCTCGCCGAGGCCCTCGAACCCCTGGCCACGGCGTCGGCCGACGGGCGCTCGCTCGCCGCCCTGCTGGTCGCGGCCCACGACGACGGCGCACCGGTGGTCGATGCCCTGGCCCGCTTGGCCGGCGACCTGCGGGCCGACCGGCGCCGGGCCGTCGAGGCGCGGGCCCGACAGGTGCCCGTCCGCATGCTGTTCCCCCTGGTCGCCTGCACCCTGCCGGCGTTCGTCCTGCTCACGATCGTCCCACCCGTCGTCGCGGCCCTGTCCGACCTCCAGCGCTGAACCCGCCCGCGGCCCCCGGTGGCCCGGTCGCCCCTCCGACGCCCCCCGGGCGGATCGTGCGCCGACCCCGGCGCGCCCCATCACCCCCATCCGCCCATCCCCGTCCCGGGAGGCCCCGTGTTCCTCTTCATCACCGTCCCCCTGCTCAACGCAGCCCGTTCGTGGGCCGCCCGCGTCCTGCGCCTCGGCGACGACGGTGGCCAGGCGACCGCCGAGTACGCCTTGGTGCTGCTCGGCGCGGCCGTGATCGCCATCGCCCTCATCACCTGGGCCACCGGCTCGGGCCGCATCGGCCAGCTCTTCGATGCGGTCTTCGACGAGCTCCAGAGCCGGATGTGACCCCGCTCGGGGCCCGCCCCGCCGTCGCGTCGACCGGGACGGTTCGGCCCGCTTCCTCCCCGCCTCGGCCCCGGGCCGAGCGGGGCCAGGCCACGGTCGAGCTGGCCCTGGCCCTGCCGGTGGTCTTGCTGGTCCTGCTCGCCGTGGTGCAGACCGGCTTGGTCGTGGCCGGCCACGTGCGCACGGTGCACGCGGCGAGGGAGGCGGCCCGGGCCGTCGCCGTCGACGGCTCGCCCGGCGTCGCCGACGCCGCCGTGGTCGGGGCGGGTGGCCGGGGGTGCCGCACCGAGGTCAGCCGACCGGCCCGCCCCGGCGCCACCCTGACCGTGACGGTGGCGTGCCCGGTGGCCACCGAGGTCCCCGTGATCGGGCCCCTCGTGCCCGACCCGACCGTGCGGGCGGCGGCGTCGATGCGGGTCGAGCGATGAGGTGGAGGAGCGACGTCGTGGCGGCGATCGGGAGGACTTCGGCCCGACACGGTGAACACCGCCTGCCATGCGTGCGCTCACCCGTGCCCTGGCCGCTCTCGTGGTCGGTGCCTCCTCCCTCGTCCTCGTCGTGTCCCCGGCCCCGGCCCAGGAGGGCGGTCCCGTCCTCCCGCGGGCCGAGGCCCAGGCCACCGCCCTCCGCCTCAGCCTCTTCGGCAACGAGCTGGTCCTCAGCGGCGCCGACACCGCGGCCGATGCGGCGCCGGGCGCAGCGGCGCACGGCACCGGAGCGCTCCTGGCCACCACCGGCTTCGGTCAGTCCTCGGCCACGGCCGATGCCGCGAACCCGTCGGCGGGCAGCGAGGACCCGACGTGCAGCGACCTGTCGTTGCCCGACGGCATCCCGCTGCCGGTCGGGGTGATCACCGCGTGCAGCGCGGCCCAGGCATCGGTGTCCGAGGGGGCCGGCAGCGCCGCGGCGCAGGGCCTGGCGGCCGACATCTCGGTGCTCAGCACCGAGGACTCGCCCCTGCCGATCGACGAGGTCACCGGCACCGTTCTGGCCCCGATCCTCGACCTGCTCGGCCAGGCGCCGCTGCCCGAACAGCTCGACCAGCTGACCACGGTGCTCCAGTTGGCCCTGGAGGGCGACATCACGGTGCTCGCCATCGAGGCCGGCGCCACCGACGCCACCTCGACGGCATCGTCGGGTGCGGCGTCGGCCACGGCCACCGCCGAGGGCGCGACGATCACCATCCTCGACCGCAGCATCCTCGGTCCGGTCGCCACCATCGTCATCGGTCGGTCGGTCGCCACCGCGACCTACGAGGGCGACGACATCTCGGCCGAGCACGTCACCGCACCCGTCACGATCCAGTTCGGCGTCGACGTGGCCACCATCCTCGGGGCGCCGACGGCGCCGATCCCGGTGCCGCCCGGTCAGTCGATCGACCTCCCGCTGCCGGCGCCGTTGACCTCCCGGGTCATCGTGGCCGGCGGCGAGGACACCGAGACCGCCACCCTGGCCCGGTCGCTCGCCGCCAACATCCGGGTCGAGCTCGCCACCGGGCTCCCGGGTGGGGGTGTCGTGCTGGCCGTGTCCGATGCCGCCGCCGCGGTCGAGCGGCCGCCGGCCGAGGACACGACGGTGACCACACCGCAGGCGCGGCCGCCGGCGGCTCGGCCCCAGCCCGCGGCCCCGGTCGCCACGCCCCGGCAGGCCCTGCCCCGTACCGGTGGCGACGGCTCGTGGCTGGCGGTGAGCGTCCTGCTGGGCGTCGGCGCCGGTCTGTCGGCCCTCGGCTACCGCCGGCTCCGGTCCACCCGTCCGGCCTGACCGGGCGGGGCCGTCCACCGTGGCCGGTCCCGTCCGGCTCCACCACCCACCCGCTCGACCACCCGCACCTCTCGTCGGACCAGGACCGATCCCCATGACCACGCCCCGGGCCCGCTGCGCCCCGCCCCGATGACCGCCACCACGTCGGCGATCGTGATCGCCGCCGGTCTGGGTGCCGCGGCCCTGGTGGCCCTGGCGCTCGGCCCCCGTCCCGACGGGGCGGCCCGCCCTCGTCGCCGGAAGCCCCAGGACGGCGGAGCGGCTGCGGGGTGGGGGGCGCGCCTCGCCGGCTCGACGGCCCTGCGACGCAGCCTGGTGGGGCTCACCGTGGTGCTGGTGGGCGCCGCGGGGGTGAGCGCGTCGTGGCCGTTCTGGACCGATCGGTACCAGACCCGCCTCCAGGTCCGGCTGGAGCGGCAGCTCGACGAGAAGGTCGACGACCCGGTCGCGGCCGAGGCCTTCGCCGCCGGCCAGGTCCGCCGCGGCGACAGCCTGACCCGGCTGCGGGCCCCGTCGATCGGGGTCGATGTCGTCGTGGTGGAGGGGACGTCGCAGGACGCCCTGCGGGCCGGTGCCGGTCACTACCCCGAGACGGCGCTCCCGTGCGGCGCCGGGAACGTCGCCATCGCCGGTCACCGCACCACCTACGGCAAGCCGTTCAACCGCCTCGACGAGGTCCCCGTCGGGGCCGAGATCACCCTGGAGACCCCGGTCGGCACCTGCCGCTACCGGGTCGACGAGCCGGCGTTCGTGGTCACCCCCGACCAGGTCGACGTGGTCGCCCCCACCGACCACGGCCAGCTCACCCTGACCACCTGTCACCCGAAGGGCTCGGCCCGGCAACGGCTCGTGCTCCATGCCGTCCTGGTCGGTGAGCCCCTGCTCGACGACCGGGGCGGTCGGACCCCGCCCGACATCCGAGGGGAGACCTGATGCGCCGAGCCCTGTTCCTGGCCGCGGTCCTCGGCGCCCTGCTGAGCGGGCTGGTCGGCCCGGCTCCGGCCGGAGCGCTGCACCCGCTGTGGACGCTCACGGTCGACGTGCCGCCCGACGTCGTCACCTCGGCACCGGTCGTGGTCAGCGGTCGGGTCGATGCGGTGCTCGGCCTGGGCGGTGGGCTCGACCCCGTGACGGCGGTGACGGTCACCTTGGTCCCGACGGCCGAGGGCGTGCCCGACGGGTGCCGGGGCGACGCCCTGACCACCACCCGGACGCCGTCGGGCGGGCGCTACCAGGCCGAGCTGCACCCACCGTGCAACGGTCCGTACCGGGTCGAGGTGACGGCCCGGTCCCGCAGCAGCCGCTCCGGCGACCCGGTCACGGCCAGCGTGAAGGTCGCCGACCCGGGCCCGGCCCCGTCCGCTCCCACCGCCGTCGGCGCGACCAACGGTGTGCTCCTCCGCTGGGCCCCGGCCGCGACGCCCGACGTGGTGGGCTGGCGGGTCACCGGCGGCATCGCTCCCGTCGACTACCCCGCCGGCACGACGTCGGCCACCGTGCCGACCCACCCCGGGTCGCACCAGCTCACCCTGGTCGCTCGGCGATGGGGTGCGGACGGGCCCGGGGGCCCGGAGGTCACCTCACCGGCGGTCACCACGGGAGCCGTCGAGGTGCAGGCCCCGGTCCCGCCGGGCGACGTCCCGACGCCGGAGCTGCCCGTGGCCAATGGCCCAACCGCCGTCCCGTCGGGCCGTTCCGGGGGGACGAGCGCCGCGCTGCCCTCGGTGCCGGCTCGGTCGTCGCCGCCCGGTCGCGCCGGCGCGAGCGTGCCGGCCCGCCGGACACCGACGGTCACCCCGCCCGAGGGCTATCGCCCCGACCTGCCGTACGGGGCCCCGGACGACGCCTTCGTCCCCGGTGACGCCCCGCGCGATGCCACGTCGGCCGGGGCGGGCGGTGACGACGAGCAGGCCGGCACCACACCGTCGGCCAACGTGGTGCAGACCCGCGAGCGCCGGAGCCCCGGCCTGGTGGCCCCCTTCGCCCTGGCCCTGCTGCTGGTCACGGTGGCGACCCACATCGCCTGGTACCTCCGTCGGTCCCGGCCCCTGGTCGCCGGGGCCCGGTAGGCCGGGCCCGTCGCACCCGGTGGCGGCCATGGTGTCCGACACCATGGGCGTGGGGTCAGGCGGAGCGGGCGATCGGGGCGTCGGTGACCACCGGGAGGTGGAACGCCTCCAGCAGGGCGATGGCGCCGGCCTTGTCGAGGGGCTCGTTGAGGTTGCCGCACTTGGGCGACTGGACGCAGGACGGGCAGCCGTGGTCGCAGGGGCAGCGGCGCAACGTCTCCAGGGTGGCGGCCAGGTGCCGGGGGCCGGCCTCGTAGCCCAGCTCGGCGATGCCGGCCCCGCCGGGGTAGCCGTCGTAGACGAAGATCGCCGGACTGCCCAGGTCGGTGCACCACGGGGTGGAGACGCCGCCGACGTCCCAGCGGTCGCAGATCGTGAACAGCGGCAGCATGCCGATGGCGGTGTGCTCGGCGGCGTGCAGGGTGCCGGGCCAGGCCGACGGGGGCAGGCCGGCCCGGCGCAGCAGCCCGGTGGGCACGGCGTACCAGAAGGCCCGGGTGACCAGCCGGGACGGCGGCATGTCGAGGTCGACGGTGCCGAGGACCTCGCCGCTGGCCACGTCGCGGCGCTGGTAGCCGGTGACCTGTGAGGTCACCTCGACCGCCCCGAGGGCCACCGCCACCCGGCCCACCGGGCGGGAGACCTCCTCGTCGAGCACCGAGATGTGGACCGTCGAGCGGGCCTGGGTGGCCTCGCC
>CAYQGF010000052.1:0-14520 GCA_964416885.1 uncultured Iamiaceae bacterium | reverse complement strand
CCCGATCATCAACACCCGCGACGAACCGCACGCCGACGCCGAGCGGTACCGCCGGCTCCACGTGATCGTGGGCGACTCCAACATGAGCGAGTACGCCACCTTCCTCAAGGTCGGGGCGGCGTCGATCATGCTGCGGATGCTGGAGGACCCGGCGGTCGTGCTCCGGGACATGACCCTGGAGAACCCGATCCGGGCCATCCGGGAGATCAGCCACGACGTCACCTGCCGGGCCAACGTCAAGCTGGCCAACGGGCGGGAGGTGAGCGCCCTCGACATCCAGTCCGAGTACCTCGACCGGGCGCTGCGCTACGCCCAGAGCCGCGACCTGCTGCCGTTCGAGCAGAAGGCCCTGGAGATGTGGGAGCACTGCCTCAAGGGGCTGGAGTCCGACCCCTTCACCCTCGACCGCGAGGTCGACTGGGTCATCAAGCACAAGCTGATCGAGGCCTACCGGGCCCGCCACGACCTCCCTCTGTCGCACCCCCGGGTCGCCCTCGTCGACCTCCAGTACCACGACATCTCCCGCGACCGGGGCCTGTTCCACCGGATGCAGGCCCGGGGCCTGGTCGAGCGGACCTGCACCGACGCCGAGATCGAGAAGGCCATCGACGAGCCGCCCCAGACCACCCGGGCCCGCCTGCGGGGCGAGTTCATCCGCAAGGCCAAGGAGAAGCGGCGGGACTACACGGTCGACTGGGTGCACCTGAAGCTCAACGACCAGGCCCAGCGCACCGTCCTGTGCAAGGACCCGTTCAAGGCCCACGACGACCGCGTCGAGCGCCTGATCGCCTCGCTCTGACCCACCCGTGCCCGCCTTCCGCACCGTCACCGTCACCGAGGTCCTGTCCGAGCGGCCCGGGCTGACCCGCGTCCGGGCCCGGGGCCGGGACCGCGACACCGACGAACGGGCCTACGCCCTGACCGACCTCACCGGGCCGCTGGCCGTCGGCGACGAGGTGGTCGTCAACACCACCGCCATCGACCTGGGCCTGGGGACCGGCGGCTGGCACGTGGTCCACTGGAACCTGGCCCGGCGAGAGTGGTCGTCCGACGGCGGCGGCCACATCATGAAGGCCCGCTACACCAGCCTCCAGCACGAGATGCGGGTGGGGGAGGAGGACCACCCCGACGCCGATGCCCTCGACGGCACGCCGGTGGTGGCGTGCAGCCTCCACAGCCAGGTCGGTGTGGTCGCCGCTGTGCTCGGCCACCTCCGGCCCGACCTCCGGGTCGCCTATGTGATGAGCGACGGTGGTGCCCTGCCCCTCGCCCTGTCCGACCTCGCCGCCACCCTGGTCACCTCCGGGCTGCTCGTCGGCACCGTCACGAGCGGCCATGCCTGGGGCGGCGACGTCGAGGCCGTCACCATCGCGTCCGGGCTGGCCCTCGCCCGCGGCGTGCTGGAGGCCGACGTGGTGGTCGCCGGGATGGGCCCTGGCGTCGTCGGCACCGGCTCCCGCCTGGGGTTCACCGGGCTGGAGCAGGCGACGATCCTCGACCACGCGGCCTGGCTCGGTGGTCGGCCGGTCATGTGCGTGCGGGCCTCCGACGGTGACGCCCGGGGCCGTCACCACGGGGTCAGCCACCACAGCCGCACCGTGCTCGACGCGGCCCGGTCCGGCGTCGACGTCCCGGTGCCGGCGGGCACCGACCTGGCCCTGGCGGCCCGCCACCGTCGGGTGGAGGTCGCGGTGCCCGACGTGGCCGCGGTGCTCGATGCGGCCGGGGTGAAGGTCACGACCATGGGCCGAGGGCCCGAGGCCGACCCGCAGTTCTTCGCCACCGCCGGAGCCGCCGCGGCCCACGTCGCCGGGCTGGTCTGAGGCGTGACCGTCGCCAAGGTCGAGCGCCTGCTCACCCTCCTCCAGGTGCTGCTCGACGCGCCGGCCCTGCTGACCGCCGACCAGATCCGCGCCCGGGTCCCCGGCTACAGCGACGACAAGGCCGCGTTCCGGCGGGCCTTCGAACGGGACAAGAGCGAGCTGGCCGACCTCCTCGGCCACCCGGTGCGGTCCGAGCGGGTGCCGGGCACCGACCCACCGGAGGAGGGGTACCGGCTCCGGCCCGACGAGGCCTACCTCCGCGACCCCGGGCTCACCCCGGAGGAGCGGCGCGCCGTGGCCGTGGCGGCGTCGGCCGTGCGCCTGGCCGGCATCGACCCGGGCCGGGTCGCCTCCAAGGTCGGCGCCGCCGACCCCGCCGACCCGGACCACGGGCCCCTCCGCACCGAGATCCCCGCCGACGACGCCGTGGTGACCCTCTTCCAGGCGGTGGTCGAGCGGCGCGAGGCCCGGTTCCGGTACCGGGACGAGGCCCGACGGGTGCACCCGCGGCGGCTCCGCTTCACGCGCGGCCGGTGGTACCTCGACGCCTTCGACCTCGGTCGCGACGCCGACCGCCTGTTCCGCCTCGACCGGGTCGAGGGTGGCGTCACGGTGGGGGAGGCGAAGGCCTTCCCGGCGGCCCCGCCCGCCCCGGCCGCCGAGCGGCTCGACGAACCGTGGGCGTTGGGCGACGGCCCGAGCGAGGAGGTCCGGGTCTGGTTCCGGGCCGAGCGGGCCGAGGCGGCCCGGCGGGCCGCGCCCCGGGCGCGGGCCGAGGCCGGCGAGGACGGCTCGGTGGTGTTGACCTTCGACGTCCGGCTGATGCCGGCGCTGCGCAGCCTGGTCCTGGGCTTCGACGACGACGCCGAGGTGCTCTCGCCCCCGCACGTCCGGGCCGCTGTCGTCGAGTGGCTGACGGCGGTCGCGACGAGGGACGCGTCATGAGCCAGCCCCCCCGGGAGGAGCAGACCAGCGCCGCCCGCGCCGCCCGGATCACGGCCGCCGAGCGGATGCAGCGGGTCCTGGCCGAGCTGCTCTGGATCGCCGAGCGCGACGGCCCGAGCCTCGAGGAGGCCGCCGCCCGGTTCGGGGTCACCCCGGGCACGCTGCTGGCCGACCTGGAGCTGGCCTCGATGATCGGGGCCGACAGCGACGACTACCTGGAGATGCCGGTCGAGATGTGGGCCGAGGACGGCCGGGTGTTCGTCCACCTCCACGCCTTCGACCGCCCGCTGCGGCTGACCCCGGCCGAGGCCCTCGCCCTCGTGGTCGCCGGCGCGGCCAACACCGCGCCGGGCGAACCGGACCCGGCGCTGGCCCGCGCCCTGGAGAAGCTGGCCGGGCTGCTCGACATCGACGTCTCCGAGGCGCTGGAGGTCGATCTGGGCCTGGGTGACGCCGAGGTGGTCCGCGCCCTCCAGACCGCTGTCGACGAACGGCGGGCCGTGGAGATCGACCACCTGAAGGCCGACTCCGAGGCGCCGACCCGCCGGGTCGTCGAGCCCTGGACCCTGTTCCACGACCGGGGCGCGTGGTACCTGAGCGGGCACTGCCGCACCGCCGGGGCCGAGCGGAGCTTCCGGGTCGACCGCATCGCCGCGGCCCGGGTCCTCGACGAGGTGGTCGAGCCGCCGGCCGACCCGCCGCCCGCCTCCGCCCTGCGGCCCGACGCCGACGCCCCCCGCCTGGTCCTCGACCTGGCCCCGGAGGCCCGATGGGTCGTCGAGAGCTACCCGACCGAGACGGTCGAGGCTCGGCCCGACGGCACCACGCGGGCCACCCTCGTGGTGGTGTCGCCCCGCTGGGCCGAGCGGCTCCTGCTGCGGCTCGGCCCCGATGCCGCCGTCGTGCGCGCCGATGCCCCGCTTGGCCCTGGCGACCCGGCCCCCGCGGCGGCCCGCCGTACGTTGGCGCGCTACGGAATCGCCATCCCGCAGGAGTAGCGTCGCCCCGGTGACCCCCCCGGACGACGCGACCGACGACGACGGAGCGACGCCCGACCGCACGGTCGACCTGGTCGAGCCGACCACCGACCCCGAGGGCGCCACCGACGAGGGCGACGGCGCGGAGGAGGACGTCGACCCCGAGGCGACGGCCCGGTCCCGACGGGTGCGCTCGACGATCGAGTGGGTCGCGGTCCTGGCCGGGGCGGTCGTCATCGCCCTGGTGGTGCGGACCTTCCTGTTCACCACCTTCTGGATCCCGTCCGGGTCGATGGAGCCCACCCTCATGGGCGAGGGGCGCCGCGACCGGGTCGTGGTCAACCGGCTCGCCTACACGTTCGGCGAGCCGGAGCGGGGCGACATCATCGTGTTCGAGGTCCCCGACGGCGAGCCCAGCATCACGGTCGACGGCCAGCAGGTGAAGGACCTGATCAAGCGGATCATCGGCCTTCCGGGCGAGACCGTCGAGCTGCGCGACGGCGACGTCTACATCGACGGCGAGAAGCTCGACGAGCCCTACCTGCCCGACGGCACCCGCACCGAGCCGGCCCGCCCCGACCGGGCCACCTTCGTGGTGCCCGACGACGCCGTGTTCGTGCTCGGCGACAACCGGGGGGCGTCGCGCGACGCCCGCTACTGGCAGAAGCCGTGGGTGCCGGAGGACGACATCGTCGGCGAGGCCTTCGTCCGGATCTGGCCCCTGTCCGCCTTCGGCGGGATCTGAGGCCCCGGCCTAGCGTTCCGGCTCCTGGGGGCCTTCGGCGAGGGCTCGGGCGAGGGCGTCGGCCATGCGGTCGGGGTGGTCGCTGAAGAGGGCATCGATGCCCATGTCGAACAGGCTCTCGAGGACGCGTCGGTGCTGGGCGTCCCACGCCCAGGCGAGCACCTCGAAGCGGTGGTAGAGCGCGACCAGCCCGCCCGACCAGTCGGTGTGGTGGAGGTTGACGGCGTCGATGCCGTTCTCGCGCAGCCGGGCGGCGTGGCGCTCGGGGCCCTGGCCCAGCCGCTTCAGGCGGGTCGAGTCGACCAGCCGCACCTGGGGCGCCCGCTCCCGCCACGAGAGCAGGAGGTCGTGGTCGTCGTGGCAGAGCCACACCCGGGCCAGGCGGGTCGGGTCACCGGCGCCGAGGGCGTCGAGCAGGGGGCCGCCGGCCGCCGGGTCCTTGACGTCGACCGAGAGGTGGAGGTCGTCCCCCAGCAGCGCCACCAGGTCGCCGGCCTCGGGGATGTGGGGCGGCAGGTCGGCCCGGGCCACGGTGCCGATGGGCTGGCGGCGGAACCGCTTCCCGACCACCCCGTCGTGGTCGAGGACGGCCACGCCGTCGGAGGTCAGCCAGGCATCGGTCTCCAACCCGGTGGCGCCGAGCTTCACGGCCAGGGCGAAGGCTTCGATGGTGTTCTCCGGGGCGTGGGCCCGGGCGCCCCGGTGGGCGAAGGCGATCGGCGGGTGGGCCAGGGAGGGCAGCCGGGTCGGCACCGGCCCATCCTCGCGGACGCGGGGGCCGGTCGGGCTGCTCAACTCCCGGGGGCGACGTCCGATGGTTGGTGCGTCAGAACAGCGGGCCAGGACCGTCCTGGTTCCCTTGGAGGAGACGCATGGCCACGATCCGTGCCACCTGCGCCGACTGCGGCGACGTGGAGATGACGAGCGACGACGTGATCGTCCGCGTGTGCGTCGACAACGGCCAGGGCGCGTATGCGTTCCGCTGCCCCGAGTGTGCAATGGCGGTCTCCAAGCCGGCCGAGAACCGGGTGATCGAGCTCCTGATCGCCTCGGGGGTGCGGCTCGACCGATGGCGCCTGCCCGCCGAGCTGGACGAGGTCCGCACCGGCGACCCGATCGACCACGACGACCTGCTGGACTTCCACCGCCTGCTCGGCGACGACGGTCGGCTCACCGCCGAGCTGGGCCGTCTGGTCGAGGGCTGACCGCCGGCCCCCGGACGCGGAACGGGGCGACGCCATGGCCGCCTACGCTGACGACATGGTGATGTGGACCTGGGTCGTCGCCCTGCTGGGCACGCTGGCGGCCTTCGCCATCGCCTGGCGGAGCCTGGCCCGGGCCGAGGCCGCCCTGGCCCGGGCCCGCGCCGGTCTCGACGGCATCGACCAGGTGGTCGCGGCCGGCGCCGAGCTCGATGTCGCGACCCGCGACAGCGCCGGTGAGCGGGTCCGGCTCCACACCCGGGCCTCCGACGTCTGAGCCCGTCCCAGGGGCCAGTAGGTTGGTGCGATGTTCAACATCGGCAGCGGGGAGATGCTCGTCATCTTCCTGCTGGCGTTGATCGTCCTCGGTCCGGAGCGGCTGCCCAAGGCCATGGGCCAGGTCGGGCGGGCGGTCGCCCAGATGCGGAAGCTGTCGAGCGGGTTCCAGGACGAGATCCGGCGGGCCATGGACCCGATGGATGCGCCGTTCCGGCCCGGTGAGGAGACCCTGACCGGACCGATGCCCGCGGCGACCGAGGAGGTCCGGGTCGTCAACGCCGCCGAGCCGGGTGACGGAGCGTCGGCGACGGCCGAGCCGGGCCCCGCGGAGCCGGCCCCCGCGGAGCCGGTCGTCCTCGACAAGCCCAAGGGCGCGGTGACGCCGATGCGGCCCGCGCCCCCCGAGTGAGCGCGCCCGATCCGATGGCGGGCCGATGAGCGCCGAGGCCGCCCCGCGTCCCGATGTCGGCCCCGGTGTCGAGACGGGGCACATGACCCTCGTCGAGCACATCGCCGAGCTCCGCACCCGCATCGTCCGAGTCGCCATCGCCATCGGCATCGCCGCGATCGTCGCCTGGTTCCTCTACCAGCCCTTGCTCGACGTCCTCCTCGGCCCGCTGCGAGCGACCGCGCCCGACGACGACCTCCGGTCACGGCTGATCACCACCACTCCGCTCCAGGGCTTCGAGGTCCGCATCAAGATCACGACCTACGCCGCGATCGCGCTGGCGATGCCCGTGATCCTCTGGCAGGTCTGGAAGTTCGTGGCGCCCGGCCTCTACGAGAACGAGCGCAAGTACGGCTTGTTGTTCATCGGGACCGGGTCGGTGTTGTTCGCTCTCGGCGCCGGGTTGGCCTTCTGGACCATGCCGAAGGCCCTGGAGTTCCTCCAGACGATCGGTGGTGAGGACAACTTCACGCAGTTCTACACACCGGACAGCTACCTGAAGCTGATCGTCTACATGATGTTGGCGTTCGGGCTCGGCTTCGAGTTCCCGCTGGTCGTCACCACCTTGAACATCGTCGGCGCGGTGTCCACCGACGCGCTCCGGCGGGCCCGGCGCTACGTGATCGTGATCGTGGCGATCTTCGTCGCCGTCGCCACCCCGTCGGGCGACCCGATCAGCATGCTGGCGCTCACCGTCCCGATGTGCCTGCTGTACGAGGTGTCGATCGTCATCGGGCGGGTCCGCGACCGCCGGCTGCGGCGGGCGGAGGCGGCCGAAGCCCCGTGAGCCGGTCGTGAACGCCGAGGGGTTCGCCCTCGACCGGTTCCAGGTCGAGGCGAACCGGGCGGTCGACGACGGGGCCTCGGTGCTGGTGGCCGCGCCCACGGGGGCGGGCAAGACGGTGGTGGCCGACCACGCGGTCGACCGGGCCCTGGCCCAGGGGCAGAAGGCCTTCTACACCACGCCGATCAAGGCGCTGTCGAACCAGAAGTACGCCGACCTCCGCGCCCGCCTGGGCGCGGACCGGGTCGGGCTGTTGACCGGTGACACCACGGCCAACCCGGGGGCCCCGGTCGTGGTGATGACCACCGAGGTCCTCCGCAACATGCTCTATGCCCGTTCGCCCGCCCTCGACGGGCTGGGTGTGGTCGTGCTCGACGAGGTCCACTACCTCCAGGACCGGTACCGGGGACCGGTGTGGGAGGAGGTCATCATCCACCTGCCGGCCGGGGTGCAGATCGTGGCCCTCTCGGCCACGGTGTCGAACGCCGACGAGCTGGCCGGCTGGATCGACGCGGTCCGGGGCCGGACGGTCTCGGTGGTCGAGCACCATCGTCCGGTCGAGCTGGTCAACCTCTACGCCGCCCACGACCGCACCACCCGCCAGATGGTGGTCGTCCCGGTGGCCGTCGACGGAGAGCCCAACCCGTTCGGGCCCCGCCTCGACCCCGAGCCGGCCACGCCCCGACGGGACCGGCGGGAGCGGGCCCGCCGCCGCTACGGGACCCCTTCCCGCGTCGCGGTCGTCGACCACCTGGCCGACGAGGACCTGCTGCCGGCGATCGTGTTCGTCTTCAGCCGCCGGGGCTGCGACGAGGCGGCGCGGAGCCTGCTCGACGCCGGCGTGGTGCTCACCGACCCGGGGGAGCGACGTCGCATCCGGGCCATCGCCGCCGCTCACACCGCCGCCCTCTCCGACGGCGACCTCGACGTGTTGGGCCACGCCCGCTGGTTGGCGGCGCTGGAGGCCGGCATCGCGGCGCACCACGCCGGGCTGGTGCCGCCGTTCAAGGAGGCGGTGGAGGCCTGCTTCGTCCAGGGCCTGGTCAAGGTGGTGTACGCCACCGAGACGCTGGCCCTCGGCATCAACATGCCGGCCCGGTCGGTGGTGGTCGAGGCCCTGACCAAGTTCACCGGCGAGCAGCACGAGGCCCTCACCCCCGGCCAGTACACCCAGCTCACCGGGAGGGCGGGGCGGCGCGGCCTCGACGACGAGGGCCGGGCCTTCGTCCTCTGGAGCCCGTTCACCCGGTTCCAGGAGGTCGCCGACCTGGTCCTGTCGCGCCGCTTCGAGCTGCGGTCCGCCTTCCGGCCCACCTACAACATGGCCGCCAACCTGGTCCGTCGCCACGACGAGGCCGAGGCCCGTCGGCTCCTCGACCGGTCCTTCGCCCAGTACCAGGCCGACCACGGGGTGGTGCGCCTCCGGGCCCGGCGCGACACCCGACGGGAGACGCTCGCCCGGCTCGAGGCCGAGGCCCACTGCGAGCGTGGCGACGTCGAGGAGTACCGGCGGCTGCGGCGCACCGACGAGGAGGCCCGCCACCAGGCGGTGTCGCGCCGCGACGTCCTCAACGCCCTCGCCCGGCTGCGCCCCGGCGACGTGGTGTGGCTCGGGGGCCAGCGGGTCGCCGTCCTCTCGATCGGGTGGCGGGGGCCGGAGCGGGGCCGGCTCCAGGTCGTCGACGAGACCGGCCGGGCGCGGGCGGTCAGCAGCAGCGACGTCGACGAGGTGCTCCACCGGGCCGGTGAGGTGGAGCTGCCGGTCCCCTTCGCCCCGGCCAACCGGGGCTTCCAACACGAGGTGGCCCGGCGCCTGGCCCAGGTGCGGGGCGGACGGCGACGATCGCGCTCGGGCCGGGGCGCGAGCGCGGTGCCGGCGGCCGAGGCGCCGTCGCACCCGGTGGCCGGCTGTCCGGACCGGGACCAGCACCTCCGGGCGTTGGGCCACGCCGCGAGGGTCCGGGCCGAGCTGGCCGACCTCGACCGGCGCATCGCCGGGTCGCAGGGGTCGCTCACCCGCGACCTCGACCGGGTGCTCCGGGTCCTCGACGAGCGGGGCATGGTCGACGGCTGGGCGCTCACGGCGCGGGGCGCCCTGTTGGTGCGGGTCTTCCACGAGTGCGACCTGGTGATCGCCGATTGCCTGGCGGCCGGGCTGTTCGACGACCTCGGCCCGGCCGACCTGGCCGGGGTGCTGTCGTGCTTCACCTACGAGCACCGCAGCAAGGTGCCGGCCCCGCCACCGTGGTACCCGTCCCGGGTGCTGCGGGACCGCGTCGAGGCCGTGCTCGACCGGGCGGCCCAGGTGCGGGCCGTCGAGCAGGCCGCCGGGCTGCCGGGGACCCGGGAACCGGACCCGACCTTCCTGCCCCTCGCCCATGCCTGGGCCGCCGGCCGGGACCTCGACGAGATCCTCGAGGACGAGGAGATCACCGGCGGTGACTTCGTCCGCAACATCCGCCAACTGGTCGACCTGCTCCGCCAGGTGGGCGACGCCGCCCTCGACCCCTCGACCCAGCACGCCGCCCGGTCGGCGGCCGACGCCCTCCAGCGGGGCGTCGTCGCTGCCTCGGTCGGTGCCGCCGTCGCGGTCCCGGCCGTCTGAGCGTCGCCATGGTCGGCTCCGGTTCGCCGTATCCCCGTTCTGACCGACGAGGGGGTCGTTCCTGGCCTTCTCCTCGGTCAGAACACCGGGACGACCGGTGATGGCCATCGGGAAGGGTGTGGACTGGGGCGGTTCGGCGTCCGTGCCTGACGACCTGGTCGTGGTGGATGGGGACGCCGCCGCCGGGGCGGTGCTGGCCGCCGGCTCGCCGTACCCGACCATCGGGCTGCTGGGCGGCGACCTGGCCCGCACCGTCGGGGGTCGGGGCGGGCCTGCGGCCCGGTTGCGCACCGACGGGGTGGTCGTCACCGTCGACGTCGGTGTCGCCGTGCTCGACGACGGACCGCCGCACCGGTTCGTGGCCCACTGCATCGCCCGGTGCTCGTGGTCGGGAGGATCCTGGTGGCGGGGCCCGGTGGTGGCGGTGATGAACGCCCAGTACCTGGGGGCCTGGGACGTGGCGCCCCGCGCCCATCCCGGCGACGGACGTCTCGACGTCCTCTCGGTCCCGGCCTCCTTCCCCGTCGGCGACCGCTGGAAGGCGCGGGCCCGCCTGCCCTCCGGTACCCATGTGCCTCATCCCGCCATCGAGCAACGCCGCGCCGCCGAGTGGTCCGTCGACCTGGGCCGCCCGACCCCGGTCCGCCTCGACGGCGTCCTCGTCGGCCCCGCCCGCCATCTCACCGTCACCGTCGAGCCCGACGCCCTCACCGTCGTCGTCTGACCTCGGCTGTATGAAATCCTCCTGAGCAGACGCGAAGGTCTGTAGGTTCTCGAACATGACCGCCGCAGCCATCGAGCGCATCCGGGGCATCGGCCCCGTGTTCCGGTCCCGCGATGCCGTGGGTGCCGGCGTCTCGTGGCGTGACCTCTACGCGCTCCGCGACGACGGCCAGATCCTGGAGCTGTCGCGCGGCCTCTACCAGCTGGCCGAGTCGGCGGGAGCCGACAACATCGACTTCGTCGCCGTCTGTGCTCGGGCTCCCCACGGGATGATCGCCATGGAGTCGGCCCTGTCCTACTGGGACCTGACCGATGAGATCCCCGCGGCCGTCCACCTCGCCGTCCCCGAAGGTGCACACCGCCCGACCATCGACCATCCGCCCACGACCGTCCACGTCTTCCGGGCTGCCACGTTCGACCTCGGGCGGCACCTTGTCCGCCAGGATGGCGGCGAGCGCTTCACGATCACCGATCGGGAGCGGACGATCGTGGACGCCTTCCGCCTCCGGCACCTCGTCGGTGACACCACGGCGCACCAGGCCCTGCGTCGCTACTTGAGCCAGCCCCGGCCGAGACTGGCTCGGCTCGCCGACATGGCCCGGGAGCTGCGGGCCTCGACCACGCTCCGCACGGCGCTCCTCGTGCTGGACCCATGAGCCACCCCAGTCGAGCGACTCCCGGCGGACGTGCCTACTTGGGGCTGCGCACCCGTGCCCGGAACGACGGTCGGCCGACCGACGAGCTGCTCGTCCTGTACGTCCTCGAGCGATTCCTCTACCGCCTCTCGCGGTCCGACCATAGGCGCCACCTGATCCTCAAGGGCGGGATGTTGCTCGCCGCCTTCGGTGATCGCCGACCGACCGCTGATGTCGACCTGCTGGCCCTCTCGATCACCAACGAGGTCGATCAGGTCTCGCAGGTCGTTCGTGAGGTCCTTGCGGTGCGAGCCGACGATGGCGTGATCTTCGACGTCGACGCGACGCGAGCCGGCGTCATCCGCGACACCGAGCTCTACTCCGGCGTTCGCCTCGTCGTCCCGACCCGTGTCGACCGCGCCCGCCAACCCCTGCGGATCGACATCAACGTCGGCGACCCAGTCACGCCGGCACCCGTGGAGGTCGACTACCCGGCCCTGCTCGACGAGCCCTTCTCGATCCTCGGGTACCCGCTTGCAACCGTGCTGGCCGAGAAGATCGTCACGATGGTCGACCGCGGTGACACGACGACCCGGGACCGCGACTTCGCCGATGTCTATGTGCTGTCCGGGCAGCACTCGATCCCCGCGGTGGAGCTGGCGGCGGCCATCCGGTCGACCGGGGCGCACCGCGGGTCAGACCTGCGGACGCTGCAGCACGTCCTCGTCACGCTTGGCACGGCGCGGCAAGCGGACTGGGAGCGGTTCGTGGCTCGTACCGGCCTCGGTGACTCTGTTCCTGCGCGCTTCACCGATGTCATCGACGTCATCTCGGCTCTCGCCGACCCGATCCTCTCGGGCGAGGTGGTCGATGGCGCATGGGACCCCGCGACCCGCACCTGGGGTCTCTGACCGCTCCCGCTGGCTAGGGTGCGACCGGTGGATGTGAGGGGCTTCGCCACTGCCGTCACTGTCTCGTTCTGGCGGCGGCGTGCAGCGGCGGGAGCGGTGCCGAGAGCCGTGAGCGACCGCCGAACACAGTCCCACCTTCGACGTTGCCTCTTGCTGAGCGGGAGTGTCGTGACGTCCTTCTGGGTGCGGCCACGGCAGGTCTCGACGGAGCGGACTCCTCTCGTGTCGTCCAGGACCGCTACGGGATCGCAAGCTCGGAGTACGAACTGTTCGGCGCCAACGGACACCGGATCTACGAGGAGTACATGCTCCACGGGAGAACGGCTGCTCTCAGCCTGGCGTACGAGATCTACACCGAGGGCTGCTCCCGCCTGCACGGCGTCTCCGGCACGACGACTGGGCCCCTAGACCGCGCGGCCACGACGACCGCCCCAAGGTCGTCGACTTCGACCACGCAGCCGACGCGTTCGACCACGACAACGCCATCGCCCGATGCGCCGGCACCTCCCGATGGGTGCCCAACTCCGGTGGAGGAGCGTCTTGCAGTCGAGGACGCGGCGCTCTGCCTGTACGAGACCTACCGCGCCAACGATGCCGAGGCAGCAGCCCTCTACGTCTTCGACGAGGCGGTCGTTGACACCCTCTTCACCACGCCATGGGAGCTACCGGAATGGACGTTCGAGGGCTGCGAGCCCTCACCTGATGACGCCAACACCTTCTACTGCTCGTTCTCCGTGGACGCCGAGGTCCACGGCGGTGTGATCGAGATGCGGGTGTACTCGACGCCGTCGGCCGGAGCAGGAGTGGACGCCGTCGAGTTCTACGGCTGATGGCGTCGCCCGGGCTTCTGCCGCGCCGGCGCGTCCTAGCCTGGCGGGCATGAGGGACAAGCCCGACGAGGACGTGAAAGCACGGATCGAGGCCGAGGTCGACCGGCTGGCGCCAACACTCCTCGCCGTGTCCCACGACATCCACGCCCACCCGGAGGTGCTGTTCGAGGAGCACCATGCCCACGACGCGCTGACCGCGGCGATCGAGGCCGAGGGGCTCACCGTCGAGCGGGGCGCCTACGGGCAGCCGACCGGGTTCGTGGCCCGGGCCGGCTCCGGCGACGGCCCGCTGGTCGCCGTCTGCTGCGAGTACGACGCCCTGCCGGGGATCGGCCACGCCTGCGGCCACAACGTGATCGCCGCCGCCGGGCTCGGGGCCGGGCTGGCCGCCGCGGCCCTGGCCGACGAGCTGGGCGGCCGGCTGCTGATCTGGGGGACGCCGGGGGAGGAGGGCGGCGGTGGCAAGCAGCTGATGATGGACGAGGGCGCCCTCGATGGCGTCGACGCGGCGATGATGGTGCACCCGGCCGGGGTCGACCTGCGGACGATGGACACCCTGGCCATCCAGCGGGCCACGGTGACCTACCACGGCCACGCCGCCCACGCCTCGGCCGCCCCCGAGAAGGGCCGCAACGCCCTCGACGCCCTGGTCCTCGGGTACGTGAACGTCGCCGCCCTGCGCCAGCACATCACGCCCCAGGAGCGGGTCCACGGCATCGTCCTGGAGGGCGGCGACGCCGCCAACATCGTCCCGGCCCGCACCGTGGCCCAGTGGTACGTCCGCTCGCCCACCGGGGCCGGGCTGGCCGCCCTCCGCCAGCGGGTGATCGCCTGTCTGGAGGCCGGCGCCGCGGCGGCGGCCTGCGACGTCGAGATCGAGTGGTACGAGCCGGCCTACGACGAGCTGATCGGCATCGAAGCCTTCGACGACCTCTACGCCGCCAACGCGGCCCGCGTCGGCCGTCAGGTCCACCGGGCCGGCGACGACGGGGTGCCGAGCGTCCTGGGGTCGACCGACATGGGCAACGTCAGCCAGGTCGTCCCCTCGATCCACCCGATGATCGCGGTGGCGCCCCCCGACGTCGCCATCCACACCGAGGCCTTCGTCGGCTACGCCGGTGGGCCCGAGGGCGACCGGGCGGTGCTCGACGGGGCCAAGGCCCTCGCCTGCACCGTCGCCGACCTGTGGCTCGACCCGGCCCTCCTGACCGCCATCGGGGAGGAGTTCGCGGCCCGGGCCGGCCGATCCGGGGCCGGGTGATCGCGCGCGCTCCGCGGTCCCTCAGTGCGCGCACGCCACCCCGTAGAGTCGCCCGCCGTGACGGTCTACGTGCCGGAGGAGTACACACCGGAAGAGGCCGACGTGCTCCGGCGCTACTTCACCAACCTCGACGGGCCGGTGTTCGCCCTGGTCAACCTGCCCGAGGTGGTGAAGGGAGCGCTGTTCGCCCGGTACTCCCGCAGTTCCAAGAGCCTGCGCCGCCTGTTCCTCGACGAGTTCGTCGGCGAGCTCGACATCAGCGGCGACCACACCATCGACGCCACCGTCGGGCTCCGGCGGGCCGAGGAGCTCTACGACCGGGTCTTCTTCGAGTACGGCGACGACTCGGTGG
>CAYQGF010000051.1:0-14611 GCA_964416885.1 uncultured Iamiaceae bacterium | reverse complement strand
AGCGTGACGGCCCCGCGGCCGGTGTCTGGGCCGACCCCCGCTCCGCCTTCGTGGCCCGCTTCCTCGGCCACGCCAACGTCCTCGACCCGGCCCAGGCGGCGTCCCTCGGCCTCCCGGCGGTGCTGTGCGTCGTCCAGGAGGCTGCCGTCGCCCTCGGCCCCGACGGCGGCGCGGGCCGGTCCGCCCGGGTCGTGGACGTCCGCTTCCGGGGCGCCACGTCCCGGGTCGTGCTCGACGTCGCCGGTGTCGCCCTGTCGGTCCACACCGCGGCCCCGCCAGAGGTCGGGGCGACGGTCGCCGTCACCCTCGACCCCGCCCACGTCCGCCCCCTCCACGCCTGACGTACACGAAGTGCCAGGCACTTCGTGTACGTCGGCGCGGGTCCGCGGGCCAGGCTGGGGGCATGGACGTCACTCGGCGGGAGTACCAGCCCTCGACCCGGGTGCGGGGCCGGATGTCGGCCGCCAAGCAGACGGCCCTCGCCGAGCTCGGCCCCCGCTACGGCATCGACCTCGACCCGGCCACCCCCCTCGGTGCCCGCCTCGACGCCGCCTTCGGCCGCCGCACGGACCGGCTCCTCGACGTCGGCGTCGGCAACGGCGAGGCCACCCTGGCCTGGGCCCTCGCCCACCCCGACCGTGACGTGGTGGCGGTCGAGCTCCACCGCCCGAGCATCGCCCAGACCCTGACCGCCCTCGACGCCGTCGGCTGCGAGAACGTGCGGGTGGTCGAGGTCGACGTGCGCGCGCTGCTCGCCGGCGCGGCGCCGGGCGCGGTGCACGACGTCCGGCTGCTGTTCCCCGACCCGTGGCCCAAGCGTCGCCACCTCGGTCGTCGTCTGGTCGACGAGCGGTTCGTCGCCACCGTCGCCGACGTCCTCCCCACCGGCGGCACCCTCCACGTCGCCACCGACTGGCCCGACTACGCCCGGCAGGTCGTCCGGGCCGTCACCGTCGACGGCCGCTTCACCGTGGAGGGGGCTGCGCCCCGCCCCGCCCGCCCGGTGACGACCTACGAGGCCCTCGGCGTCGCCGCCGGCCGCCCGATCACCGACGTCGTCGCCACCCGCACCTGACGCGTGTCGATAGGTGTCAGACACCTTTCGACACGCCCCGGTCAGAGTGGTGGGCAGACCGGCCCGCCGCCGATCGAGGACAGAGTGGGGTCAGACCCCACTCTGTCCGTCCAGCGTTACGGGGCGGCGACCGGCTCGTCGGCGGGGGTGGGGGCCGAGGGCTGCTCGGCCAGGGTCGTCACCGCCACGCCGACCACCAGGACGACGGCCCCCAGCAGCACGGCCCGGCCCGGCACCTCGTCGTAGAGCACGGCGGCCCCGGCGCTGGCCAGGACCGGTTCGAGGAGGATCGCCACCGAGACCAGCGTCGGGCTGATCCACCGGGTCGACCACGTCAACGAGGAGTGGCCGACGAGCTGCGACACCACGCACAGGGCGACGACCGCGGCCCAGAAGCGCGGCGGGAACGGTCCCTCGCCCGGGGCCGTCACGGCCACGAGTGGAGCGAGCGTGAGCGCCCCGACCGCGGCGACGATCGTCGTCCACCGCCAGAGCCCCAGCCCCCGGACCTGGACCTCCTGGCCGAGCAGGAGGTGGGCCGAGTAGGTGATGGCCGCGGCCAGGGCCAGCAGGTTCCCGAGCCGCGGGTTCGACCCCGCCCCCAGGCCCTCGACGTCGCCCAGCGCCACCGCGGCCCCGCCCCCGATGGCGACCAGCACCCCGAGCCCGGTCAGTGCTCGGGGCCGCTCGCCCCGCACGGCCCACACGATCAGCACGACCCACACCGGCACGGTGGTGACGATGGTGGTGCTGGCCGCGATCGACGTGAAGGCCAGCGACGGCAGCCAGGTCCCGAAGTGCAGGCCGAGCAGGACCCCACCGGCGACGGCCCGGCCCCGGGTCGACGGCGGGACCAGCGGCCCGCTCGGCGCGCCGGACCGGCGCCGCCAGGCCGGCACCGTCAGCAGGGCGGCGAGGGCCAGGCGGGAGGAGGCGATCAGCAGGCCCCGGCCCGTCGACCCACCGCCGACGGCGTCGTAGGCCTCCCGGATGATCAGGGCCGACGCCGACACCGTCACGATCCCGACCGCCAGCACACCGGCCACCACGGGGCGCGACGGACGGTCCATCCGGCGATGCTGCCACCGGCGAGGTCGGTGACGGGCGGTCAGGTTCCGAGCGAGTCGCGGTGGCGGGCGACGGCGGCGTCGTGAGCGGCCCGGGCGCGGCCGGTGAGCTCGGTCCTCGCCTCCCGCGCCCGGCGGGCCGCGTCCTCGCCGTGGGCCCGGTGGCCCTGGAAGTGGGGCATGACGTGCTGGGCGATCAGCTCGTGGCACCGCAGCGTCGCCTGGGGGTTCGCCCACTCGTGCAGGAACGCCAGGTAGGTGCCGAACCCACCGGCCTGGTCGACCAGCCGCTGCACCTGCTCGATGGCGTCGTCGACGGTGCCGATGGCGCCCAGGCCCGACTCCCGGATGGAGTCGATCATCTCGCCGACGGTGCTCGCGGTGCCGAGGTCGACCTGCGGCACGGCGACGATCGACTGGTAGTAGCGGAACCAGCTCTCGATCCCGTGGGCCACGTCCCGCTCGGCCTGGGCGCGGGAGTCGGCGACGTGCAGCAGCCCGGCCAGCCGCCATCGCTGCCGGTCGACCGTCGCCCCCGACCGGGCCGCGGCCTCCTCGACCACCGACCAGTGCGACGCCAGGGCCTCGAACCCGGCCGGCTGGGTGGCGCCGATCGACAGCATGCCGAGCCCGTGGGTGCCGGCCAGGGCGGCCCCGGTGGGCGAGGCCACGACCGACACGCACACCTCGAGGTCGTCGGAGTAGGGCCGCAGGTGCAGGCGGGCGTCCCGGAGGCGCCACATCGGCGTGTCGCTGGTGACGCTCTCGCCCCGCAGCAGGGCGGTGATGCACCGGGCCCCCTCGGCCAGCAGCTCCCGGGTGTCCTCGGGGGCGACGTCGACCATCAGGCCGTCGGTCGGGATGCCGCCCGGCCCCAGCCCGAGCATGACCCGGCCGCGGGTGAGGTGGTCGAGCAGCACGATCCGCTCGGCCACCCACAGCGGGTTGTGGTAGGCGACGGCGACCACGCCGGTGCCGAGCCGGGCGTGGCGGGTGCGCTCGGCCGCGGCGGCGAGGAAGACCTCGGGGCTGGCGATGATCTCGATCCCGCCCGAGTGGTGCTCGCCCACCCACAGCTCGTCGTAGCCGAAGCCGTCGAGGGCCTGGAGCAGGGACAGGTCGCGGTGGAGGGCGAGGGTCGGGTTCTCGCCGACGGTGTGATGGGGGCCGAGGAAGGCGCCGAAGCGGAGCGTCATCGTGGATCCTGTCTGTCGTGCCCGGGATCAGGTGGGTCGGACCGGCTCGGGGCCGATGGCGAGGCCGAGGGCGGCGGCCAGGCCCTCGCCCTCGGCCGTGAGGGCATTGGCGCGGGCGGCGTCGTCGGGCCCGGCCCGCCACCGGAGGGCGCGGGCCAGGTCGAGCGCGGTGTGGGCGACCCACGGACGCAGGCCGAGCGCCCGATGGCCGGCCAGCGCCCCGTCGAGGACGGCGACGGCGGCGTCCAGGTCGCCGGCCGTCGCCAGGGCCACGCCCCGCACCCGACCGACGAGCCCGGCGGCGACCAGGCCGCCGAGGCACAGCATCCGGCCCTCGCGCCCGGCGAGCAGGTCGGCGGCGGCCGCGGCGGCGCCGACGTCCCCGACGACGTGGGCGGTCTCGGCATACCAGGCGATCGTCATCGTCCAGTGGTGGTCGCGGGGGACGTCGGTCAGGCCGACGGCGGCGTGCGGGGCGAGGTGGGCCCGGGCGCGGTCCCGGTCGCCGGTGAGGGCCCGGGTGAACCCGGCGGCGGCGTCGAAGATCGGCCGGGGGGCGAGGGCCTCCACCCGGGCCAGGCGCTCGACGGTGTCGGGCAACTGGCCCCGGTCGCGATCGATGACCAGGCGCGACGACGTCTCGACGTGGCGGGGCATCGTGCCCTGGGCGTCGCCGACGGCGCGCCGGGCCGCGGCGATCACCTCGTCGGCCTCGTCGTAGCGCCCCCGCAGCACCAGGCCGGGGACGCCCGACATGTCGCACATCCAGTCCCAGCGGGCCTGGTGCAGCGGCCGGCACAGGTCGTCGGCCTCGGCGAGGACCGCGTCGAAGCGGTCGAGGAGGGCCGCCTCGAGGAGGTCGTTGAGGTGGGCCAGGCGGGCGACGATGCGGTAGAGGAGGTCGCCGCCGGCATCGGCCTCGACGATCGAACGGGCGCCGACGTCGACCCGCTCGTCCATGGCGGCATCGGGCGTCCACAGCGCCATCCGCCGGGCGATGAGCGCGGCCGAGCGGTACGTCGGGTCCGCCACCCCCTCGGCCGCGGCCACGGCCTCCTGGCTGACGACGTCGCAGCGGTCGAGGTCCCCGTCGTAGGTGGCCACCGCCAGGTGGGCGAGGAAGCGGGTGCGCAGCGCCCGGACCGGGGCCCCGACGCCCGTCTCGTCGTCACTGGGCAGCAGGGCGAGCGCCTCTTCCAGCCAGGCCACCCGTTCGTGGTCGACCGCCATCAGGTTCATGGGGACGCCGACACCGGACCCGGCGCCCAACCCGGTGGCGGCCAGGCCCAGGCGGGCCCCGTCGCCGCCGGCCCGGGCCGCGTCGGCGGCCCACCGGTACACCTGGCGAGCGCCGCCGGCGTCGCCGACCGCGGTGCGGGCCTCGGCGAGGGTCAGCAACAGGTCGGTCGCGGCGGGTGTCGCGGCCGCCAGGTCGACCCGCTCCAGGGCCAATCCGCAGGCCTCCTCGGCGGCGTCGTAGGCGGCGACCGCCAGCGCCCGTCGCGCCGCCCGGTGGAGGGCGGCGACGGTGCGCTCCGGGTCGGCGGCCGCCCCGGCCTGCACCAGGTGGTGGGCCAGCTCCGACACCCGCTCCTCGTCACCCTCGACGGCGGTCCCGGAAGACGCCGCGGCGAGGGCCTCGATGGCGTCGGCCGCGGCCAGGTGGGTGTGGGCGCGACGGAGCGCGGTCATGCCCTCGAGCAGGCCGTCGCGGATGAGGGCGTGGGCGAAGGCGAAGCGCCCGACCGGCGGAGCGTCCTCGACCAGCAGGTTGGCCTCGACCGCGGCGTCGAAGACGTCGAGGAGCGCCGCCGCGGGCCGGTCGACCACCAGGGCCAGCAGGTCGATGCCGAACGACCGGCCGAGCACCGCGGCGGCGGCGAGGGCCCGCCGGTGCTCGGGGTCGAGCCCGGCCAGGCGTCGCTCGACGAGGTCGACCACCGCCACCGGCAGCCGGTCGCCACCGCTGAGGGCGTGGGCCACCAGCTCCTCCACGAAGAACGGGTTGCCCTCGCTCCGCTCGTGGAGGTCGTCCTCGACCTCGCCGACGCGCGGCCCGGCCAGGGCCGAGACCAGCTCGGCCGTGGCCTCGTCGTCCAGCCCGGAGAGGGGGAGCTGCTCGACCAGCCGCAGCCGGCGGAGCTCGGCGAGCGAGGCGGCCGAGGGGTGGGGCCGGGTCGCCTCCTCGGTCCGGTAGGTGACGGCGATCCGCACGTGGGCCAGCTCCGGCGCCCGGGCCAGGTGGACGAGGAGGGCACAGCTCGCGGCGTCGGCCCACTGGAGGTCGTCGAGCACCAGCAGGGTGGGCCGGCCACCGGTGGCGCGGGCGAGCAGGTCGGTCACGGTGTCGAACAGCGGGCCCCGGTCACCGCCGGCACCGGCGGGGGTGGCGGCCGCGGTGGCGCCGGGCACCGGCAGCTCGGGGAGCAGCCGGGCCAGGGCCACGGCTCCCGGGCCGGTCATCACCGTGCCCGGGTCGAGACCGGCGACGAGCGGCCGGAGGGCCTCGACGAAGGGCCGATAGGCCGACCCCCCGTCAGCGGTGCCGGTGCCCCACAGGACGGTGCCGCCGGTCGCCGCCGCCCGCGCCGCGACCTCGGCGACCAGCCGGGTCTTGCCGATCCCGGCGTCCCCGTTGACGGCGAGCACCCGCCGGCCCCGGGCCCGGTCCTCCCAGGCCGCGACGAGGCGGTCGACCTCGGCGGCGCGGCCGACGAAGGGGCTGTCGGCCCGGCGGGCCGCGGTGACCGCGGCCGGGAGCCCCGGGTGGGCGAGGCCGGGCGGCACCGCGCCGGGCGGGGCGACGGTCGTGGGGCCGACCGGCGAGACGAGGGCATCGACCTCCTGGCGCAGCACGGCGCCCTCCAGCGCGACCAGGTCCGCCGACGGGGACAGCCCCAGCTCGTCGACGAGGGCGGCCCGGGTGCGCTCGAAGGCCCGGAGGGCGTCGGCCTGTCGGCCCGACCGGTAGAGGGCGACCATCAACTGGGCCGTCAGCCCTTCGCGGAGCGGGTGGGCCGCGACGAGGGCCTCGACCTCGGGCACCAAGGCCTGGTGCCGTCCGAGGGCCAGCCCGGCGTCGATGCGGGCCTCCTCGGCGGCCAGCCGGAGCTCGTCGAGCCGGGCCGCCGAAGGACGGGCGAAGGGCTCGCTGGCGACCTCGCCGAGGGCCGGCCCCCGCCACAGCGCGAGGGCGTCGGCCAGGCGGGCCTCGGCCTCGGCCGGGGCCACGTCGCGCGCCGCGGCCACCTGCTGCTCGAAGCGCACGGTGTCGACCGCGTCGGGCGGGATGACGAGCACGTAGCCCTCGCCCCGCCGGTCGAGGACGGGCTGGTCCCGGTCCCGGTCGCCGAGGTCGCGTCGCAGCGTCGACACGTAGGACTGGAGCGTGCCGAGCGCGCTGTCCGGCGGGGTGTCGGCCCAGAGGGCGTGGACGAGGGAGTCGACGCCGACCACCCGGCCCGGTTGCAGGGCCAGGGCGACGAGGAGGTTGCGGTGCATGCGCGCGCTCGGCGCCGACATCTCGCCGTCCAGGACGACCTCGACCGGTCCCAGCAGCCGGACCGAGAGCGGTGCAGCTCCCATCGGGGCGCACGGTACCGCCCCCGGCCGCGCCGGCTCCCGGCTGGTCAGGCTGCCCGTCAGGCCCCGGGGCACGGCGGTGACCAGGCCGGCGAGAGCGGGCCGAGACGGGTGAGGAGGTCGGGGACGACGGTCGTCGCCGGTCGGTCGCCGGCCCGGGCGAGCAGGGCGAGGACGCGGGCGACGCCGCGGCCGCGGGCGACCGGCCCGACCGGGGAGGCGAGGGCACGGAGGTCGAGCCCGGCCAGGTGGGCGAGCTCGTCGGGCCCGACCGGCCGGGACCGGTGGTCGAGCCCGGCCCGGAGCTCGGCATCGGTCAGCAGCCCGACGTCGGTCGCCGGCCCGACCCAGGCGCCGCTGACCGCGTCGGACCAGAGGACCCGGCGGCGGGGGAGCTCGACCACGAGCCGACCCGGCGGCGCGGGGGCGGTGCCGTCGTGGACCGTCATCGCCTCACCGGCACCGAGGTCGAGGGTCGCGGGGCCTGCGCCCGGCCCCGGGCCCGGGCGGGGGACGACCACCGTCGCCCGGGGGCAGAGCGCCAGGAGGTCGGAGACGCTCCCGGCCCGGAGGGGGTCGAGCGCGGTGACGACGACCCACCGCACCTCGGCCGGCTCGACGAGCGCCAGCACCGCGGCCAGCCAGTCGGCGGCGAGGGGGGAGGGGGCGGTGTCGACCACGGCGGTGCTGCTCGACCGCACGACGAGGGAACGGCAGACCAGCCCGGGCTCGCCGGGCCGGTCGGGCCATCGCCCCGGGACGACGAACGTGCCCGGGGCGATGGCGAAGGCCTCGCCGACCGAGCCCTCCCCCCGACCCACCCCGGACAGGATCGAGGTGGACGGTGGGGGAGGTGGGTGGTGCACGGTCGGCGAGGCGGGCTGAGAGGTCCGGGAAGGGGGCGCTACTCGACCACGAGGTCGGCGACCATGCCCTGGGTGAAGTGAGGGGGACCGTCGTGCTCGTGGGTCTCGGGCGGGCCGGCGTCGGGGTTCTGCGCCGCCGCGGCGTAGGCCTCGGGGTCGGCCCCGGTCGGGATGGCGCAGAACAGGACGTAGCGCCCGGGCTCGGTGAGCGTGCCGTCGCCGACCGCCACCGTCTGCTCGCCGCCGTCGGGGCCGGCGAGCAGCACCGCGGTCGGGGGCCCGGCGAAGACCTCGGCCTGCTCGGCCTCGGACAGGGCGAGGATCTCCTCGGCGGTGCGCTCCTCGTCGTCGGGGAGGCGGAACACCACCATCTCGTGGAACTCGACCGACGAGGTGTTCTCGACCTCGAGGCGGGTGCCGGCCGGGACGGACTCGGGCAGGCCCTCGAACCCGTAGTCGACGAGCTCGACGGTGAGGACGCCGTCGGTGACGCCTCCCCCGGCTCCATCGTCGCCCTGGTCGGTGTCCGGGCCGGCGTCCTGGTCGGGGGCGGAGGCGTCGTCGGCGGGGGCCTCGGTCGTGGCCCCGTCGGCGCGGGTGGCGTCGTCCTCGTCGTCGCCGCAGGCGGTGAGGAGGAGGCCGGCGCTGAGGACGGTGGCGACAGCGATGCGACCGGCGGTGCGGGTGCGGGGGTGGGTCATGGGTGTGCTCCTGGGACGGTCCGCCGGTCGGCGGAGAGTGTCGGGGGCGGCCGGCAGGGGGATGCCGGCCGCCCCGGTGTGGGATGCCGTCACCATCGCCCCGACCCCTTGTGGACTTCTTGGACGCGGCTTGGGGCCGTCGGGCGGTTACCATCGACGCTCCACGGAGAGGTGCCGGAGTCAGGCCGATCGGGCCTCCCTGCTAAGGAGGTGTGGGGTCACACCCACCGTGGGTTCAAATCCCACCCTCTCCGCCACATCGCCCCAGGTCAGAGCGTGCTTCCGGCAACGGATCGCTCCGGCCTGGGGCGCTGTCGTCCTCGCCCGTCCCGCGCCCCCCGGACCGTGACGGCCGGACCTCGACCGCGGCCCGGGGCGGTGGGCCTAGCCGCCGAGGTGGGTGACCAGGGCGGCGGCGGGGACCAGGGCGAAGCGGTCGTTGCCGGCCAGCCAGATCGACCGGAGCCGGGCCGACGGCGGGCCGCGGAGGATGACGAGCACGGGGAGGTCGGGCGGCAGGGCGCGCAGGTCGTCGAGGTCGTCGACGGGCACCGCTCGGCCGTGCACGAGGTGGTCGGCCCACGGCAGCTCACCGGGTGAGCCGTAGACGGCGACCGGGGACTCGGTGGGCTCGGCCGGGCGGGGCACCACGCCGAGCACGGGCAGGAGGTCGAGACCGTCGCGGATCTGCGTCTCGGCGTGTGGGCGGTGCACCTGTCCGGCCCCCGCGGCGGCCACGGTGAGGGCGACGACCAGGGTGACCGCGGGCACGGTCCGGCCCCGTCGCTCGGCGTGGGCGAGCACGCGGTCGGCGCCGGTCCCGACGGCGAGGCCGACGAGGGCGACGCCCCAGTAGGTCCAGTAGTCGTGGACCGCGGCCCCGTTGCGGAACAGGAGCGTGTAGCCCACGACGGTGGTGACGACGACGGCCAGGACCGGTCGGGGCCCGGTCGGCCGCCACCAGGGCTCGTCGGGCCCGGGCCGGACGGCCAGGCCCAGGACCACCAGGGCGGCGAGGGCCAGCAGCACGACGGGCGGCCCGTACAGGTCGGTGAGGTGCCGGTCCATGGCCCGGGCCCAGGAGGCGTCGGAACCGGAGGCGCTCGACCGCACGCCGGCCTGGTCGAACAACGGGCCCAGGCCACCCTGCACCCAGGCGACCCAGGTGACCGTCACCGCGACGCCGCCGGCGACACCGGCCCCGAGCCTGGCCGCGGTGCGCCGAGAGGAGGGTGTCCGGCCGAGGAGGGCGAGCCCGGCGGCGAGCGTCGCGGCCAGGGCCGCCTGCCATCCCGACAGTGCGGCCAGGGCGCCGCACGCGACGACGACCGGGGTCGGGGGTGGTCGTCCCTGCCAACCCCGCTGGGCGACGGCCAGCGCGGCCAGCCCGAACGGGAGCGACACCACCGGCGTGTCGAGCATCGCCCCGTAGGTGAGGAACATCCCGGTCGAGCCGGCCACCACGACACCGGACGCGGTCGCGAGCCGGCCCAGCCCGGCGTCCCGCATCAGCAGCGCCAGCACCGCCAGCGCCAGCACCGACGCCAGCACCGCCGGTGCCCGCACCGCCCACGGCCGGTCACCGGAGACGGCGCTGCCGACCGAGGCGGACCACACGGTCAGCGGGGGATGGTTGGCGTAGCGGTCGCCGTCGGGCTGGATGCCACCGAGCCGGCTCCCGAGCGGGTCGTCGGCCGCGGCGCGGGCGCCCAGCCCCCACACCGACCCGTTGAACCCGTCGAGGGAGTAGCCGAAGTCACGAGTGGCCCAGGGCGCCACCGCGACCAGGAGGGCGAGGGACGTCACGGCCACGACGAGGGGGAGGGCCCAGCGCCGGGCGGCGGGCTCGGCCGGGGCCTGCATCGCGCCGAACCTACCGCCGGCCCGGGCGCCTCCAGCGACCTCCAACCCGGCTCCAAGCGCGACGCGGGACAACGGGACCGTTCCCCACGGAGGTCCCTGTGTCCCGCACCTCGTCGCCCTGGGCGACACCGTCCAGCCCCGCCGGTCGCCGCCTGCTCGATGCCGAGCCCGTCACCCTCGACGCCATCCCGGTGCTCACCCTCGCGGCCACGACCGGGCCCGACGGCGAGCCGAGCGGCCCGGCTCCGGTCGCGCCGTCGGCCCCGTCCCCGGCGCTGGTGCGGTCCCGTCCGGTCGCGCCGGCCCGGCACCATCATCGGTCGGCCCGGTGGGCTCGGCTCGGTCGGGCCCCGGCCGGTGCCCTCGCGGTTGCGATGCTCGCCCTGGCCCCGGTGGGGGCGGCGCCGGCCGCGGGGCCGACCCGGACCGACGGCGTTCCGTCGGGAGCCGCGGTCGCCCTCGGGGTCCGGCTCGGTCGGGCCGAGGTCGCGGCGGTGGCCGACGGGGCGGCCCCGGCCCCACCCGACCGGCTGGGGCAGATCCTCGGCGCCCGGCTCCGGACGTGACGATGGCGTGACGTTCCGCGCGATCAGGCGGCGCGCCGGGCCTCCACCACGCGCCGCAGGGCCAGCAGCGACGGGAAGCCGACGGCGAAGGTCTGCCGGGCCCACGCTCCGGCGGGCAGCCCGTGGCGCCGGGCCGTGCGGTGGGCGGCGGCGGCCTCGCCCACGTGGGCGACGACCGTGCCGACGAGCAGGGCGCGCATGACCGGCCGCGACGGGAGCGGAACGACCTGCCGGGCCCGGGCGTCGAGGCGGGGCGAGACGACGAGCGCGGTGAGCGTCACGACCCCGCCGTCGAGCAGCACGAACCAGCCGGGAGCGGGGCGGACGACGGCGGTGGGGAGCATGGGCGGCGAGCGTAGGTCCGGGCACCGCCGACCGGGCCGAGGGCCGGTGTGACGGCGATCACGACACGGGATCTTGCCTTTCGTAACGGCTTCGTCATATCTTGTCCCCTCAGCCGCCGGGGAGCCCTACCCCCGAGCACTTCGCTCGGTTGCTCCCCCGCTCCGCTCGTCAGGGTCCTGCGTCGCAGGGACGGGCCGGCAGCAGGCGGGACGATCTCTCAAGGAGCCACCCGTAGTGAAGCGAATCGCCCTCTCTCTGGTCGTTGCCCTCGGCCTCGTCATCGGGCTCAGCGCCTGCGACGAGTCCGCCGACGTCCAGACGGCGATCGAGCAGAGCTTCCCGGGGTCGCTCACGGCGAAGGCGACCCGCGTCGCCGACTGTGAGTCGGGCCTCAACCCCAAGGCCGTCAGCCCGGGCGGGGCCAACCACGGTCTGTTCCAGATCAACAGCGTCCACAAGGCGACGGTCCAGCAGATGGGCTACAGCTGGGACCAGATCTACGACCCCTACGTCAACTCGCAGGTCGCCAAGCGGCTCTACGACGAGGCCGCTCGTCGGGGCAACGGCTGGTCGCCCTGGGGCTGCCGCAACGCCTGATCGGCACCATCACGATCTTTGACCGGAGGCGGCGTCCGCAGGGGCGCCGCCTCCGGCGCGTCCGGGGCCGGTGTGACCGATGCCCGCCTGGTCTCCCTACCTACCGGTAGGTAGGCTGGCACCGTGGACACCGGAGCCCTCCTGGCCGAGATCACCCCCACCCTCGAGCGGGTGGTCGACCGTCACCTCGAACGTTCGAAGGAGTGGTTCCCGCACGAGCTGGTCCCGTGGGAGCGGGGCGACGCGCACACCGCGGCCCACGAGTGGGACGAGTCCGAGGCGCCGCTGTCGCCCGCGGTCCGCAGCTCGCTGTTCGTCAACCTCCTCACCGAGGACAACCTCCCGTACTACTTCTCGACCATCGACCGGATGTTCGGCGACGGCGAGGCCTGGGCCACCTGGGCCAAGCGGTGGACCGCCGAGGAGGGTCGCCACTCGATCGTCATCCGCGACTACCTCACCGTGACCCGGATGGTCGACCCGGTCGCCCTCGAGCGGGCCCGCATGCTCCAGGTCTCCCACGGTGTCGTTCCGGTGCCGCCCACCCCGGTCGACGGGCTGGTCTACGTCGCGCTCCAGGAGCTGGCGACGCGCATCGCCCACCGGGCCACCGGCAAGCTGCTCGACGACCCGGCGGGGTACGCGGTGATGGCGCGCGTCGGGGCCGACGAGAACCTGCACCACCTCCTCTACCGCGACCTGGTGACCGCGGCCCTCGAGATCGATCCGTCGAGCGTCGTCCCCGCCATCGAGCGCCAGGTCACCGACTTCGAGATGCCGGGCACCGGCATCGTCGACTTCGCCAGCCATGCCATGGCCATCGCCAAGGCCGGGATCTACGACCTCCAGGTCCACCACGAGCAGATCCTCGTGCCGGTGGTGCTGCGCCACTGGGACATCGAGGCGTTGGAGGGCCTGTCGCCCGAGGCGGAGGCGTCCCGGGCCCGGCTGGTCAAGCGGATCGACCGGGTGGGCCGGGCCGGTCGCCGGATGGCGGAGCGATGGGCCGAGGCCGAGGCCGCCGAGCAGCAGCAGGCCGACACCGAGCCGCCCGGCCCGGGCCGGGCCGAGGTCGCGGCCGCGGAGCTCACCCCCGCCTGACCCCGCCCGCCCCCCAGGGGATCTTGGGGGGCGACCCCGGTCCCCCGGCCCCCGGGTGAGGCGGATGGTGGGGCCATGCCCCGGACCGTCTCGTTCCCACCGCCCTCGGCGACGCGGTGCCCGATCTGCGCCGCCCCGCTCGACCGTCCCGAGTGCCCCGGTTGCGGGGTGTCGTTCACCTCCGCGGACGGCACGACGTTGTGGCAGGTCGACCACGACCTGTTCGACCTGTGCCGGATCCGCAACGACGTCGTCCGGCGCCTCCTGGTCACGGCTGAGGCCGAGCGGGCCGTGGTCCTCCCCGAGGCCATCGGTGGGGCCGACGCCGCGTCGCCGGCCCCACCGGCGCCGGCCGTCCCGTCGGGCCCGCCCGGGACCGGTGCCCGCCCGTCGGTCGAGCCACGGCCGCCGGCCCGGCGACCGCGGCGGTCGCGGCGGTCGCCGAGCGTCGCCGAGGTGCTGGTCGGGCTGGGGACCCTGAGCCTGGTCGCCGCGGTGGTCGTGTTCGCCGCCGTGAGCTGGTCCGACCTGGCCGCCTGGGCCCAGGGCGGCCTGATCGTGGGGGCCACGGCGGTCGTCGGCGTGCTCATGGCGGTGTGCCGACGGCGGGAGCTGGTCGCCACGGCCGAGTCGTTGGGAGCGGTCGTGGTGGCCCTGGCCCTGGCCGACGTCCACGTGGTCCGGGTCGGCCTCCACACCGAGGGCCGGACGAGCTGGGCGGTCGGGCTCGCCGCGGTCGCAGCGGCCGGCGTGGTGGTCGGGCACCGGCTCCGGGTGCGGGCCCCGGTCCTCGCCGGCTGCGCTCTGGCCTTCGTCCCGGTGCCGCTGCTCCTGGCCTCGTGGGGGCCGACCGCCGTCGTCGCCGGCTGCGCCACCCAGGCCCTGGTCGCCGTGGCCGTGTCCGGCGGCCGTCGTCTCTCGTCGGAGGTGACGGAGCGGGCGGTCGTGGTCGTCGGAGGCATCGGCTCGTGGGTCGCCGGCGCCGGCGGTGCTCTGGTGCTCGCCCTGGTCGACCTGGGGGACGACCGGCTGCCGTGGTCCGGTGCGGGCCTGGCCGCGGCCCTGGGGGTCGCCACGGTCGCCCTCGCCCGTCGGAGCGCCCGCGCCGGCCGGGCCCCGGACGGCTCCGGGGGCGCGCCCGCGTCGGCGGACCTCGTCCGGTCCGGCGCGCTGACGGCGCGGGCGGGAGCGGTCCTGCTGGTCGTCCCCGGCCTCCTCCTGGGTGCCGCCGGGGGCATGGCGACCCTGGCCGCGGTGGCGGCGGCGGAGGGTCTGGTGCTCCTCGCTCTCGTCCTGCTCGCCCCCGGTCGGTTGCTCGCCCCGGACGAGAGGTGGGTGGCCCGGCGGCTCGGCCCGGCCCTGGCCGCCATCGGCATCGCCGGCGCCCTGGCGGCCGGTCTCGGCGCCGTCGACACCGCTGCTGCCGAGGCCCGGGTGGTGCCCGTCGCGACCCTGGCCATCGCCGCCGTGGCGCTGGTCGCCGTCGGTCGGGAAGCCCGCCGGGACGCCATCGTCGCCAGCGGTGCGGCGCTCGCCTTCACGCCGGCGGTCCTCGCCGTGGCCGGGCTCGGGTCGCCGGCGGTGCTGGCCTGGGTGCTGGTGGCCCAGGCCGTGGTCGCGGCCGCGCTCGTCGGAGCCGGGGGCGGCCCTGC
>CAYQGF010000050.1:0-14713 GCA_964416885.1 uncultured Iamiaceae bacterium | reverse complement strand
CCCGGCGTAGCGGCCTCGGTCGAGGCCTCGACTCGCTGATCCCCGGGTCGGCCGACCCGCCCGCAGCGGCGCCGGCCGCCGGGCCGGGCCTGGCTGAGCTGGACGTCGGCTCGATCGATGCCAACCCCCATCAGCCCCGGAGCCACTTCGACGAGGACACGCTGGCGGCGCTGACCGCATCGGTGCGCGAGCTCGGCGTGCTCCAGCCGATCCTGGTCCGCCCGGTCGGTGACCGCTACGAACTGATCGCGGGGGAGAGGCGGTGGCGGGCCGCCCGGCGGGCCGGCCTGGCCCAGATCCCCGCCGTCGTCCGCACGATCGACGACAGCACCTCGCTCGAGCAGGCGGTGGTCGAGAACCTGCACCGCCAGGACCTCAACCCCCTGGAGGAGGCGGGCGCCTACCAGCAGCTCATCGAGGACTTCGGTCTGACCCAGGACGAGGTCGCCCGTCGGGTCGGGCGCTCCCGTTCGGCGGTGGCGAACATCCTCCGTCTGTTCCAGTTGCCCCCGTCGGTGCAACGGATGGTGCGCGACGGGCAGCTCACCGCCGGCCACGCCCGGGCGATCCTCGGGAGCCCGGACCGTTCCTTCCAGGAGGCGCTCGCCCGTCGCTGCGTCGAACGCTCGCTGACGGTGCGCGACGTCGAGGACGCGGTGCGCGTGCGGCACCAACCCGACGAGGAGCCCGCTCCCGCGCCGACCGAGCCCGGTCGCACCCGCCCGGCGGGGCTCCTGGAGCTGGAGGGCCTGCTCTCGGACCGGCTCGACACCAAGGTGTCGGTCACGATGGGGGCCAAGCGGGGAAAGGTCACCATCGACTTCGCGTCGGTCGAGGACCTCGAGCGGATCTACCGTCTGCTCACCGACCCCACCGCGCAGGTCTGACCCTCTCGTCCTCCGAGGGTCCCTGAACCTCATCCACGGCGTTGACCACAGGCTGTGGACAACCCGGTGGAGAACCTGACCGTCGAGCGAGCCATGAGGTCCAGGCCTGGCGAGGTGGTGACTTTTCGTCACTCCGATGATGAGCTATTGACGACATGTTATCTCAGCGGCGCGCTCGCGCCCTTGTGAACAGCCGATCGTCCGCACCCGACCCCGTTGCGACCCCCAGCGACGGCTCTGGGGCCGCCTCAGGCCTCTCTCGGGCGAATCGGTCGAGGGGGCCGGTCAGGAGCCGACGGTGAGGGGCTCCGCGACCCAACTGCTGATCGCGACGCGGACCACCTCGGCCAGCTCGGCGCCGAGGGCGACGACGGCGCGGGCTGGGCTGAGCTCGCACACCACAGCCGGCATCCGGGTCTCCCGCACCACCGGGAGGCGCATGCCGACGACCATCACGGGGTCGCCGAGGAGGGCGCTGCGCCCCAGCTCGTCGGCGAGGATCGTGGCCATCCGCTCCCCGCCCTCGGACCGGAACCCGGAGGTGGCGTAGAACGCACAGCGGGGGTCGTTCCCGATGCCGAGGCCGAGGTAGAGGTCGGCGCCGAGGTGGTTGGCCTGTCGGGCCTGCGTCGACCCGTCGGGGTGGGACAGCACCGTGACCTGGGCGCCGAGGGTGTGGAGCACCTTCTCCACGGTGGCCGTGAGGGCCGCGACCCCGCCGAGGTCGCCGACGACGATCCGCCGACCTGCCAGCTCCCGAGGGGTGGCGAGCAGCCGGGCCCGTTCGACCACGCCGGCCTTGACGGCGGTGGGGGTGCGGGGGCTGAGGCGGACCAGCTCGGCGATCGTCCCGGGGCCGCAGATGCCGTCGACGGTGAGGCCGCAGTTCCGCTGGAAGTCCCGGAGGGCCCCGGCGGTCCGAGGACCGAGGAAGCCGTCGACCCGGTCGTCGAGGAAGCCGAGCCCGCCCAGCCGGGTCTGGAGCTCGGCCACGTCGTCGCCCCGCTGCATGGGCCGTCGCTCGAACAGCAGCCGGTCGCCCAGCCGCCATCCGGCCTCGACCAGCGCCGACCAGGTCTGGCGGCCGCAGATGCCGTCCACCCGGATCCCCCGCTCCTCCTGGAAGCGCCGGACCGCAGCCTCGGTGGCCGCGTCGTAGGCGCCCGTGGCGGCCGGGGGAGCGCCCAGCCGGGCCAGCCGTTGGTGCAGGTCGTCGACCGCGGGGCCCTCGTCGCCCCGGCGGAGGGGCAGGGCATCGGCGCCCGCCACCAGCCGGGCAGGGGAGGAGGGATCGGGCACCGGTGCAGGTTAGGCCCCTCCGGCCCCGGGCCGGTCCTGGCCGGGGCCCCGCCCCCGGACGCGCCACGGGGACCGGCCCGATGGCCGGTCCCCGTGGCGGTGGTGTCGTCGATGGGAGCTCAGAGGTGGGCGCTGATCTCCTGCACGAGCTGGTTCTTGCCCTTGGCCCCGACCAGGCGGGCCTCGGCGGTGCCGGCCTTGAACAGGATGAGCGTCGGGATGCTCATCACGTCGAAACGACGGGCGATGTCGGGATTGTCGTCGACGTTGATCTTGGCGATGCGGACCTGCTCACCGTGCTCGTCGGAGATCTCCTCGAGGATCGGGGCGATCGCCTTGCAGGGGCCGCACCACTCGGCCCAGAAGTCGACGAGGATGGGCAGGTCGGACGAGAGCACGGTCTCGTCGAAGGTGGCGGTGTTCAGGGTTTCGACGGCCATCGGGCGTCTCCTTGGTGTGCGGTCGATCAGGTGGGACGAGGTGGGCGGTCCAACCGGGACGGCCCACGGGTTGTTCCGGCTAGCCCTGGGCCTCGATCCAGCGCTCGGCGTCGATGGCGGCCATGCAGCCGGACCCGGCCGCGGTGATCGCCTGGCGGTAGGTGGTGTCCTGGACATCGCCGCAGGCGAAGACGCCCTCGACGTCGGTGCGGGTGCCGTCGGGCGCCGTGATCACGTAGCCACCGTCGTCCATGGCGACCTGGCCCTTGAACACGTCGGTGTTGGGCCGGTGGCCGATGGCGACGAACAGGCCGGTGACCGGCAGCTCGCGGGTCTCGTCGGTCTGCACGTCGCGGAGGGTCACCGACGAGAGCGTCCCCTCGCCACCGATGGCGTCGACGACGCTGTTCCAGGCGAAGGTGATCTTCTCGTTGGCGAGCGCCCGCTCCTGCATGATCTTGGAGGCGCGCAGCTCGTCGCGGCGGTGGACGATGGTGACCTTGCTGGCGAACTTGGTGAGGAACAGGGCCTCCTCGACGGCGGAGTCGCCCCCGCCCACCACGGCGATCTCGTGGTCCCGGAAGAAGAAGCCGTCGCAGGTGGCGCAGGTCGACACGCCGTGGCCGACCAGCTCCTGCTCGCCGTCGAGGCCCAGCATCACCGGGCGGGCGCCGGTGGAGATGATGACGGCCTCGGCCCGGTAGGTGGGCTCGGCGGCATCGGGGTCGCCGACCCAGATCTGGAAGGGCCGGGCGGACAGGTCGACCCGGCTGGCCTTCTCCATGCGCAGCTCGGCGCCGAACCGTTCGGCCTGGGCCTTGAAGTTCAGCATCAGCTCCGGCCCCATGATCCCCTCGGGGAACCCGGGGAAGTTCTCGACCTCGGTGGTGGTCATCAGGGCGCCACCGGGTTGGTCGGTCGTCGACGACGGCTCGCCCTCGAGCACCAGCGGGTCGAGGCTGGCCCGGGCGGCGTAGATGGCGGCGGTGAGGCCGGAGGGGCCGGACCCGATGATGATCAGCTTGCGGATGTCAGCCGGCACGCAGCCTCCAAGCGGTGGGGGCCCCTCGGACGGTCGTCGGGGCCGTTGACGAGAACAGGGAACCCCCCGGGGGGTATTCCGGGCCGGTCAGGCCGGGAGGGGCCGGGTGCCCTTGCGCCAGACCATGACGCCCGGCACGAGCAGCAGCAGGCCGGTCACGAGGTGGGCGATCCAGGTGCTGCGGCCGGCCTTCTCGGCCCCGGCCGCGTCCAGGACGACCTGGGCGAGGATGTCGAGGGCCCGGACGAGGAGGACGAGGGAGAGGATCAGTGCCGCGGTGCCGACGATGGCTCCGAGGGTGCCGTAGACGGCGACGCGCGCCACCGAGTTGGCCGGTCCGTTGACCTTCTCCCGGGCCGAGTCGACCAGGTTGACGATGGCGTCGGTGGCCTGCGTCGGCCAGTCCGGGCCCGAGGACGGGGGCGCAGGCCGCGAGGTGTCGGTCACGCGCCGCAGGCTAGCGCGGCCCCTGGCCGGGGCTCCCGCCGTACCGCTGGACGGCTATCGCTGGACCGCTATCGCTGGACGGCACCCCGGGGAGAGCAGTCGAGGGCGTTGAGCGCCGTGAGCCGGGTCGTGGCCGGTCCGTCCTCCGATGCCGGCACCGCGTTGCTCAGGATCACCACCGGCGTGCCGCCGACCGAGACGAACACGGCCGCGGTCGCCGGCTCCAGCTCGGGCTCGGCCGAGCGCATCACCGAGTCGCAGCGGAGCACGTCGTCGTCCTCGGCCAGCACGCGCCCGTCGGCCCCGCTCCCCGCGGTGGTCGCGGCGCCGGTCGTGGTCGTCGCGGTGCGGCCGTCGCCCGGAGGGGGGGCGGCGGTGCTCGGGGCCGCGCCGTCGGCCGCGGCGGCGAGGTCGAGGGTGGTCGGGTCGACCTGGCGCAGGGCCTCGAAGAGGGTGTCGTCGTCGGTGAACGAGGCCGTGGTGCGGGCCAGCAGGGCGGCCAGGGGCTCGTCAGCGGGGCGGCCTCCCTCGGCCGCGGCGCTGGCGTCGTCCGCCGCGCTGCCCCCGGCGTCGGCCGAGGCCGTCGCCTCGCTGGCGGTGTCCTCCGAGCTGCGGTCGTCGGAGACGAGCAGGCCGATCCCGACCACGACGAGCAGGATCACGACGGCGGCGACGGCGGGGAGCGGCGGCAGGCGCCGCGCTCGTCGGGCCCGTCGGGTCGCCAGGTCGTCACCGCCGGCAGGCTCCGTGACGGGCCCGGGGTCGTCGGCCGCGGGGGTGGGCGTCGGGTCGTCGTCCCCCTCGGAGGTCGAGCTCGGCCGGGCCGGCTCGTCGAGGGCGGCGACGGCGCGTGCCCGCAAGGCGGCGAAGACGTCCTCACCGGGACCGTCGAGCGGTCCTCGGACCGCAGCCACCGCGGCCTCGGCGGCGCGCAACCGGCCGACCAGCTCCGGGGCCCGCGCCACCCGTCGCCGTTGCTCGGCGGTCGCGTCACCGTCGAGCACGGCGGCGACGGCGAGGTCGTCGGCGTCGAGGGGGCCGTCGAGCGGCAGGTCGGGGGGACGGTGGTCGGGGTCGTCGGTCATGGCTGGAGGGTGGGACGGTCGGTGGCGCGGTCCTGGTTCCCGGCGAGGTGGGTCGCGAGGGCGGCCCGACCCCGGGAGATGCGGGACCGCACCGTGCCCGGCGGGATGTCCAGGAGGTCGGCGATGGTGGCGTAGTCGTGGCCCAGCAGGTCGCGGAGCACCAGCGGGGCACGGAAGTCCTCCGGGAGGGCGGCGAGGGCCGTGTCGATGGCGGTGCGGTCGGTGACCGTCTCGGCCAGGCCCGGGGCGCCGTCGTCGCGGGCCACCTCGTGGTCGGGGAGCGGGTCGGCCGGTCGCCGGCGTCGGCGCCGCAGCTCGTCGAGGCAGGCGTTGGTCGCGACCCGGTGCATCCAGGTGCTGACCTTCGAGCGCCCGTCGAAGCGGGGCAGCCCCCGGACGATGAGGATCATCGCCTCCTGGAGGGCGTCGAGCGCATCGGTGGGGTCGCCGGTGACCCGCCGGCACACGGCGTAGAGCTGGTCCTGGTGCCGGCGGAGGAGGGCGTCGAGGGCCGCCTGGTCACCGGCCCGTGCCGCGGGCAGCAGGTCGGCGTCGGGATCGCTCATGCCGCGACGACGACCCGGGCCTCGGCGACGCTCACGGTGCCCTCGGTGCCGGCGCGGGTGATCCACAGCACGACGACGGTGCCCTCCGTGCGGCCGAAGGAGACGTCGAGGTCCCCGTCGATCTCGCTCACCGTCGCCACCGGATCGGTCGTCCCGACGAACGGCTCACGCGGCACATCGTCGAACACGTAGACCTCGGCCGTCCAACCCTCCGACGGCGAGGTGACCTCCACCCCCTCGACGGTGTGCCGTTCGCCCAGCTCGAGGACCAGTCCGACCCCCGGTTTGAGGAGGGTGATGTCCGGGTTGGTGTAGCGCTCCGTCGTCCACGCCGTCTCGGCGTCGCCGTCGATGGCGGCGGGCGTCTGGTCGCTGTTCTCGACGCCGTCCCCGCCCGCCGCGGGCGGATCGAAGGCGCTGGCGGCGGTCGGGGTGAGGGTCTCGGTGCGGCCCGGCCCGAGGACCTGCCAGGCCAGGGCGGCGATGATCAGGACCGACATCGACAAGACGAGCACCAGGAGCAGGGTCGGGCCCAGACGACGGGGCGCTCGATGGGGCGGGTGCGGCGAGGTCGGCGGCGGCGGATGCGCCGGTGGCGGGGGGGACGGGGCGAACGGTGGGGCGGCCGGGCCGGGCGGCGGCGGTGCCGGCGGGGCGGGAGCGACAGGGCCGGGCAGAGGGGCGGCCGGGACGGGGTCGTCGGCCCGCCACGACCGGGTGCCAGCCCCGGCGTCGGCGTCGGCCTTGGCCAGGACGGGTGCCTCGGGCCGGGCGGCGGCGATCGGCAGCGGCGGGTCGGGTGGCAGGGGGCGCCCGGTGGCGAAGGCCCCGAGGCTCCGGGCCAGGGTGTCGGCGTCGGGCCAGCGGGCGTCACGGTCGCGAGCGAGGAGGCGCTCGACGATCCGCTCCAGGTCGCGGTCGAGGTCGGGACGCCACGAGGAGGGCCGGGGCGGGTCCTGGTGGAGCCGGGCCAGGGCCGTGGCCGCCTCGGTGTCGGCCAGGAACGGCACCCGTCCGCACAGCGCCTCGAACAGGACGACGCCGAGGGCGTACAGGTCGGCCCGGCCGTCGACCTTCCGACCCTCGACCTGCTCGGGCGAGAGGTACTTGGCCGTGCCGAGCATCTGGTCGCCGGAGGTGAGGTCGGCGGCCTCGGCCGCCTTGGCGATGCCGAAGTCGGTGACCACGACCCGGCCCCCCGGAGCGAGGAGGACGTTGGCCGGCTTGATGTCCCGGTGGACGATGCCGGCCCCGTGGGCGACGGTGAGCGCCTCGGCGATGCGGGCCCCGATGCGGGCGGCCTCGTGCTCCTCCAGGCGGCGCTCCCGGTCGAGCCGGTCCCGCAGCGTCTCGCCCTCGACCAGCTCCATGACGATCGCCTCGACGCCGGGCGCCGAGCAGGTGTCGTACACCGAGACCACGGCGGGGTGGGTCAGCCGGGCCGCGGCGAGGGCCTCGGCCCGGAACCGGGTGACGAACGAGACGTCCTCGACCAGGTGCTCCAGCAGGACCTTGACCGCGACCGGTCGGCCGAGCACCTCGTCGTGGGCCTGCCAGACGCGGGCCATGCCCCCCGTGGCGAGGGGGCGGTCCAACCGGTAGCGCCCGCCGAGGAGGTCCCCGTCGCGTGCGGCTCCGGGCGCGCCGGCGGAGTTGGGCGGGCCCATCCCGGTGACGTTAGGGGGACCGACGTCCCCCCGGTGGTCGCACGCCCGGGGGAGGCCTCACCTCGATGCGAGGCGCCGCCCGAGGACGCCGACGCAGATCGCTGGGCCGATCGCCCGCGCCTGGGCCTGGTGGGCCCGGCGGCACCCCCGAGACCGAAGGGGGCGACCCGCGGGCTACGTGTCTTCGGCGGCGAGCCAGGTCATGCCGACCATGCGCGGGCCGCCGTGGGTGCCGATGACCGGGCCGATGGTGGAGCGGGTGAAGTGCTCGGGTGGGACGACCTCGGACATGAGGGCGATGAACTCGTCGACGTCGGGCGCACAGCCGTCGCAGACCACCAGCCGCTCGATGTCGCCGGCGTCGCGGAGCTTGTCCCGCAGGAACAGCATCTGCTTCTTGCGGGTGCGGACCTTGCCCGCCTCCTCGACCTCGCCGGTGCTGATGTCGATCACCGGCTTGACCGACAGCATCGTGCCCAGGAGGGCCTGGGCCCCGCCGATGCGGCCGCCCTTCTTGAGGTTGTCGAGGGTGTCGAGGCCACCGAGCACGCGGGTGCGGGGGATGGTGCGCTCGATCAGCGCCACGACCTCGTCGGCGTCGGCCCCGCCCTCGGCCGCCTCGGCCGCCATGATCAAGAGGGTGCCGAGGCCGGCGGTGATCGACTTCGAGTCGACGACCCGGACGTCGATCTCGCCCTCCAGGGCGCGGGCCCCGTTCTGGGCCGCGGCCATCGTCGCCGAGAGGGCCGACGAGATGGTGAGGCAGACGACGCTGCCACCCTCGGCTCCCGCGGCCCGGAAGGCCTCCTCGAAGGCGCCGGGGGAGGGGGCCGCCGTCTCGGGCAGGCCGTCGAAGGACGCCATCTTCTCGTAGAACTGCTCGGCAGACAGCTGCTCGCGGTCCGTCAGCTCCTCCTCACCGAAGCGGATCGTGAGCGGCACCACGATGATGCGGTGGCGCTCGGCGACCTCCTGGGGCAGGTCGCACGAGCTGTCGGTGACGAGACGGACGCCAGCCATCGGTTCCTCCGGGTCGGGGTGGCCCAGCGGGCCGATCCGGCTTCTGACCTGTGCCGGGGCCCGGAGGTTACGTCCGGGTGGCCCCGGTGAGGACGGGTGGCTCCGCCTCGGTCGTCCCGTGGTCGTCGGGCGGTCCGTCGTCGGGCCCGGCGGGGTCGTCGCCCGGCCCGTCGTCACCGTCGCCGCGCTCTCGTCGGCTCCGGGCCCAGTGGCGCGCCCACCAGATCAGCAGGAAGGCCATCGCCCCGACGGTGAGGACCACGCCGATGCCCGACACCGCGCTGGACCGCACCGTGTAGCGGACCTCGTCGAGGACGACGACACCGTCGTCGGACCGGATGACGATGTCGATCGTGGAATCACCCGGGGCCCGGGCCCGCACCGGGACCGCGACGCGGTTGCGGCCCGGTTCCAGCGTCTCGGTCATCGTCGGTGACTCGCGGAAGTCGACCCGGCCCTCGGAGCGCAGCTCGATGACGACGTGCACCGGCACGTCGAGGGCGTTGACCACGGTGAGGGGGACGTCGCCGGTGCTGGAGGTCAGGGTGACCGTCTGGCGGGCGGGCGCCTCGACCGCGCCGAAGCGCTCGTCGGTGATGGCGACCACCTCGTCGACGAGCGCGTCGCGCTGGTCGACCGACAGCGCCCGCGAGCCCGACAGCAGGAGCCGACGGTCGAGCGCGGCCACCTCGGCGTCGGCGGCGCCGACGAGGCTGGCGTACGAGCTGACCCGGGCCCGGGCCGTGGCCAGGCGGGAGGGATGGTCGCCGAGCTGGACGGCGGCGTCGTCGAGCAGGAGGGCCAGGGTGCGGGCGCCCCGGCTCGGGACGGTGTCGAGGAAGGTGGCGAGGGTGGCGGGCCGGGCGCGGGACAGGGGGTCGGCCAGGAGGTCGTCGAGGGCGGCGACGGCGTCGGGGTCCGCCGCCCACCCGGACGGGGGGACGACGACCGCACCGCTCGGCCCGGTGCGACCGGCGGAGGCGATGGCGATCTCGGCGGCCATCCCCGCGGTGTCGAGGACGACGTCGCCCCGCCGGGTCAGGGCCGCCGACAGGCCGGCGTCGGCGACCACCGCGTCGAGCCGGCGCCCGGGCGCGGGCTCGATCGCGACCGGCCCATCGGGGACCTCGGTGGTCGGGTCGGTGGCGCCGGGCGCGAGCAGCAACGTCCGGACCCCGACCGGCCACAGCGCGTTGGCGGCGGCCGCGGTGATGCCGGCCGTGGCGTCCCACGTGCTGCTGTCGAGCCGGCCCAACGCCTGGGTCAGCACGGTGTGGCCCCGGTCGCGCTGGCGGGTGAGCTCCTCGTCCATCCCGGCCGTGACCCAGGCCCCGGACGGGACCTCGACCCACGGGCCGTCGACGACCTGGCGGCTGGCGGCGGTGGCGCGGAGGGACCGGACCGCGGCGGCCCCCTCCTCGGAGCGGCCGAGCGCCTCGATCGACTCGGGTCGGGGCACCAGGGTCACCGGGAGGTCCGAGCGGGCCAGCCCGGTGGTCAGGCCCTCGATCTCGGCCCGGAGGTCGTCGAGGGTGACGCCGGTCGCCGCCGTGCCCTCGGGATCGGTGTCGGCCACCTCCGACAGGTCGGGGTCGGCCCCGAGCCGGAGGACGGGTGCGACGGTGACGACGGGTGCGTCGGCGCCGGCCTCGGTCCCGGTGGGGACCCGGGTGACGTGGGTGACCTCCCGGCCTCGCTCGGTGTCGTCGGCGTCGACGACGCGGATGTCGATCGGGTACACGCCGGGCAACAGGCCCCGTTCGACGAACGCCCACCCCGGCATCGGGGTGGCGGGCGGGTCGTGGCGGAGCGACAGGGCGAGGGTGACGCGTCGACGGCCGGAGGTGACCGGCACGGTGTCGAGGTCGACCGAGGGGATGGTGAGGACCCGGTCGCCGACGATGCCGAACAGCGACTCCAGGTAGGCGTTGCGGGTCCCGACCTTGGCCCGCACCGTGGCCTGGAGGGTCGAGCCGGCGGGAGCGCCGACCACGTCGAGGACCAGCCGCCAGGTGTCGTCGCGACCGACCCATGGGGTCTGCTCGACCCCGTGGAAGGTCACGGCGTCCGGCGGTGGGACCGGGTCCTGGGCGGTCCCGGTGGCGGGCGTGGCGGGTGTCGCGGGCGCCGCGGCCGCCGCGGCGGCGGCCCGGTCCGGTCCGATCGGCCCGACGAGGACCATGGCCAGCGTGGCCAGGACGCCGAGCGCCGCGCCGAGCCGCCGGGACCTCATGGCTCCCCGAGGACCGCGGTGAAGACGGTCAGGCCGCTGGCCTCGGGGACGAAGCCCATCCGTCGGTACAGGGAGAAGGCGCCGTCGTTGCCGACCTGGGTGTTGACCACGGCGACCCGGACGTGGCGGCGCCGGAGCCACCGCAGCCCGTCGCCGACGAGGGCCGCGCCCAGGCCCTGGCGCCAGCGCTCGGGGTCGACGGCCAGGCGCTGGAGGTAGCCGCGGGCACCGGAGCGGCCGGTCACGGCGTAGCCGACCACCCGATCGTGCACCGCGACCCGGAAGCGGGCGGAGGTCGTGGCCGCGAGGGCGTCGTCGAGGCCGGCCCGGTCGAGCCGCCAGAACGGCTCGAAGGCCCGGGCATCGACGGCCAGGGCCTCGTCGACGTCGACCCGCCGGGCCCGCCGGAGCCGGACCGTCGGCTCGACCGGGGCCGGGAGGTCGACCAGGTCGTGGCGGAGGAGGTGGAGGCGGTCGTGCACGGTGAACCCGGCCCGGGCGAAGGGCTCGCCCTCGGGGTCGGTGAGGGCGCCGGTGACGAGCCGACGGGCCCCGCGGGCCGCCGCCTGCTCGGCCAGGGCCCGCACCTCGCCCGGCGAGGGGGGCGGCGCCCCGGGGCGCAGGGTGACCAGGACGACGTCGTCGCGCCCGCGCCACGCCGCGGTGCGCAGCGACGCCGTCGTCGCCCCCCGGGCGGTGGTGGGACGACGGGCGGTCGCGGGGTGCGGGGTCTCGGCATCCACAGCTGGCCCGAGCCTACGACCGTCGTGACCGGTGCACCCGGGCCCTTCGGCCCTGGGGCACCGCGTCGGGCGCCGGTAGCGTCGTGGTGTGGCCGTCCCGCTCCTCGTCGTCGCCGACCCCCGGTTCGCCGAGCACGACGCCGGGCTGGGCCACCCCGAGCGGCCGGCCCGGCTCGACGCCGTCACCCGTGGCATCCGTGAGGCCGGGCTGGACGAGGCGATCACCGTGGTCGAGCCCCGACCGGCCACCGACGACGACCTGGCGCGGGTCCACGACCGGTCGCTGGTCGAGGCCCTCGACCGCTTCGGGGCCGCCGGCGGTGGGGCGATCGACGCCGACACCGCGATGGGCCCCCGCTCGATGGAGGCGGCCCGGCTCGCGGCGGGCGCCGGCCTGGAGCTGGTCGACCGGTTGACCGCCGGCGAGGCCGCGGCCGGCTTCTGCGCCGTGCGCCCGCCCGGCCACCACGCCACGCCCCGCCGGGCGATGGGGTTCTGCCTGTTCAACAACGTCGCCGTCACCGCCTCGGCCCTGGCCGACCGGGGTGAGCGGGTGCTGGTGGTCGACTACGACGCCCACCACGGCAACGGCACCCAGGACGCCTTCTGGACCGACCCCCGAGTCCTCTACGTGTCGCTGCACGAGTGGCCGCTGTACCCCGGCACCGGCGCCCTGAACGAGGTGGGCGGGGGCGACGGGCGCGGCGCCACGGTCAACATCCCCGTCCCGTCGGGCACCACCGGCGACGTGTACCGGCAGGCGGTCGCCGACCTGATCGCCCCGGTGGCGGAGGCCCACGGCACCACCTGGCTCCTGGTCTCGGCCGGCTTCGACGCCCACCGGGCCGACCCGATCACCGGTCTGGGCCTGCTCGCCGGTGACTTCGCCGACCTCACCGACGACCTGCTCCAGTTGGTCCCGGCGGGCCGCCGCCTCCTGTTCCTGGAGGGGGGCTACGACCTCGACGGGCTGGCCGACTCGGTCGGCGCGACCCTCGCCCGGGTGGTCGGGGCCGAGCACCGTCCGGAGCCGCCGACCTCCGGCGGTCCCGGCCGCGAGCAGCTCGCGGCGGCCGTCGAGCTCCACCGGCGCGCCGTCGAGGCCTGACCCGACCGCTCAAGATCGGGCGGCGGCCAACCGATTGAGGAAGGTCCCGGGTGCGCCCGCGACGACCGTCCCACCTGGAGAGAGCCGTGCCCGACCTCGCTCACCTGCTGCACCACCTGGCCGAACGTCGTGGTTCCGACCTGATCGTCAAGGTGGGGTCGGCGCCCCACGTGCGGGTCGACGGGCACCTCCTGGCGACGGAGATGCCCACGATGGGCCCGGCCGAGATCGAACAGGTCCTGGCCGAGCTGCTCCCGATGCAGAAGGCCGAGGAGCTGATGGAGCGGGGCGAGGTGGACGTCGCCCACGGCGTGGCCGGCGTCGGGCGGTTCCGGATCAACGTGTTCCGCCAGCGGGGCTCGCTCAGCCTGGCGATCCGTCGGGTCGTCCCCGGGGCGCCCGCGATCGCCGACCTGAACCTGCCGGCGGCGGTGGAGAAGCTGGCGATGGAGGACTCCGGCCTGATCGTGGTGGCCGGGCCGGCCGCGTCGGGCAAGACGACGACGGTCGCCGCCATCCTCGACCACGTCAACGCCACCCGGGCCAAGCACATCGTGACGATCGAGGACCCGATCGAGGTCCTGCTCTCGGACAAGCAGTCGCTGGTGAGCCAGCGGGAGGTCGGCAGCGACGCCACGTCGGTCGCCGATGCCCTGCGTCGGGTCGGTCGGCAGAACGCCGACGTCATCTTCGTGAGCGACCTGCCCGACGCGGCCACCGCCGAGCGGGTCGTCTCGGAGTCGCTCAGCGGTCGTCTGGTCGTGGTGAGCATGCCGGCGCTGACCGCGTCGGAGACGATCGCCCGCCTCGTCGACTTCTACCCGCCGCACCTCCAGCGCCAGGCCCGCTACTCGATCGCCCAGGTGTTGCGGGGCGTGATCGCCCAGCGCCTGCTCGATCGGGTCGACGGCCGGGGCCGGGTGCCCGCGGTGGAGATGCTCATCGGCACCCAGAAGATGGCCGAGGCCATCGCGGCCGGCGCCGACGAGATCACGATCGAGACGCTCATGCGCGAGGGCGAGTACCACGGCATGCAGACCTTCGACCAGGCCCTGCTCGGCCTCTACCAGGACAGCGTCATCAGCGTCCGCGACGCCGTGGCGGCCGCCTCCCGCCCCGAGGACCTCCGCATCGCCATGCAGCACGCCGGGATGGCTGCCGCCTACTGACCCGGCCTCGACCGGGCGGCGGCGGCCCACGGCAGCCGGCCCCGGGACGCGCGAGCCTCCCACCCGTGGCTGAGGTGGTCGACGACGAGCTGGTGGAGGCGTTCCGGAGGGACGGGTACGTCGTCGTGCCCGACCTCCTGACCGACGAGGAGCGCGAGCGGTTCCACGCCGTGGTGTCCGCCGCCGTCGCGGCGCGCACCGTCGACGACCACCGCACCCTGGAGGAGCGGTCCCGGTACGAGCAGTCCTTCGTCCAGTGCCAGAACCTGTGGGAGGACGTGCCCGAGGTCCGGCCCCTGACCTTCCACCCGCGCCTCGGGCAGGCCGCGGCCGAGCTGATCGGTGCCGAGGCGGTGCGGCTGTGGCACGACCAGGCGCTGGTGAAGCAGGGCGCCGGGCGCGAGACCGATCCCCACCAGGACCAGCCCTACTGGCCGATCGCCGAGCCCCTCACCCTGACCGCCTGGGTGCCGTTCGAGGGCTCGACGCGGGCCTCGGGGTGCATGGGCTACGTCCCCGGCTCGCACCGCTCGGGGATGCGCCGGTTCGTGAACATCTTCTGGGGTGAGCCCGAGGACATCCTCGCCCGCCCCGAGCTCGACGGGGTCGAGCCGGTGCTCGTCGAGGTGCCGCCCGGCTCGGTGGCCTTCCACCACGGGTTGACGGTGCACCTCGCCCGGCCCAACACGACCGACCGGCCCCGGACGGTCCACACCATGATCTACTTCGCCGACGGCTGCACCCGCTCCGGCACCCTGCCGCATCCGTGCGTCGACCGGCCCGGCATCGGCGCCGGCGAGCCGATCCGCAGCGACGTCACGCCGGTCGTCTGGCCCCGCCCCACCGCCGGCTGGCCCGAGCGGCCCGATGCGCCGTGGCCCGACCTCCCCGGCGCCCGCAGCGGCGTGTACCCGCGCGGAGGGGCAACGGCCTCTCGGGCGGACGGTCGTGACGCCTAGCGTGGAGGGGTGATCCCCCCGCAGTTCCAGGCGACCCTCGACGAGGTG
>CAYQGF010000049.1:0-14807 GCA_964416885.1 uncultured Iamiaceae bacterium | reverse complement strand
CGGTCGCCCCGCTCGGCGGCCCCGACGGCCAGGTGCATGGTGCCGCTCGACGCCACCAGGACGAGGGTGGCGACGGCGGTGCGGGCCACGTCGAGGTGCACCCCCTCCGGAGGCCAGGTCTCCGACGACGCCCGCAGGGTGAACCAGGCGCCGAAGAGCCCGGCGAAGAACATCAGCTCCGAGCTGAGCCAGACCACCACGCCGACGCCGAGGATCGACGGCCGCCCGGGCACGGTGCGGTCGCGGCCGGTGGGCGGGACGCCGGTGGTCGAACCCGTCGAGGCGGGCGCCGGTCCGGCTGCGGTGTCGACGCCGGGCACCGACCCTTCCTACCCCACGGTGCGCCACCTCGCCCCTCGGCCGCCGGGTGCCCATGGTTCTCGTCCGTCGACGACGCGTGAGCGCGCTCCTCACGGACGAGAACCAGCCCCACCGCGCTGACGCCCAGAAAATGTTCTTGTCCGGCGGGCGCGCGGAGGGTGGGCTCGCGGGAGGGCGAGTGGGGCATCGGGCGACGGGACGGCGGTACGACGGGCGAGCGGGGCGCCGGTACGGTCGGGGCGGTGGCCGCCCCCGCCGCATCCGGGCCCGTCGGACCGATGTCCCTCGCGGCCGTCGCCGCCCCGACGGCCGGAACGCTCCTGCGCCCCCACCTCGACCCGGCCTTCGCCGTCCTGGTCGTCGTGCTCGGCGGTGGCTACATCGCCCTCCTCCGACGCCGGCGCGCCCGCCACCCCGACCACCCGTGGCCGGTCGGCCGCACCGTCGCCTTCGCCCTCGGCGTGGCGACCCTCGCCGCGGCCACGCTGACCGGGCTGGCCCGCTACGACACCGCCCTGTTCAGCCTCCACATGGTCCAGCACCTCCTGCTGGGGATGGTCGCGCCCCTGTTCCTCGCCCTCGGCGCCCCCGTCACCCTCTTCCTCCAGGGCGCACCCCGCGGCGCCCAGGTCGGGCTCCTCCGGGTGCTCGACCACCCCGTCGTCCGCGCCGTCACCCACCCGGTCGTGGCCTGGGCGCTGTTCAGCCTCGGCCTGTTCGTGCTCTACACCACGCCGCTGATGGGCCTGTCACTGCGGAACGACCTGGTCCACACCGCGGTGCACCTCCACTTCGTGGCCGCCGGCTTCCTCTTCTGCTGGAGCGTCCTCGGGGTCGACGCCGACCGCCGCCGCACCGGCCACGCCGCTCGCCTCCTGGCCGTGGCCCTGGCCATCCCGCTCCACGCCCTCCTCGGGCTGATGCTCCACGCCGGGGCCGACCATCCGCTCGCGGCGGCCGAGTACGGCGGGGTCGCCAGGGACTGGGGCGGGAGCCTGGCCTCCGACCAGCGGACGGGGGCCGGGATCCTGTGGGGGGTCGGTGAGCTGTGGGGCGTCGCCCTGGTCGTCCTCGTCGCGGCCCGTTGGATGGCCGCCGATGCCCGTCGCCAGGCCCGCGAGGACGAACGCCTCGCCGCCGTGTCGGCCGGGGGTCGGGCCGATCAGCCCCAGGTGCCGTAGTTGGGGGCGGAGGCGGTGATCTGCACGTCGTGCGGATGGCTCTCGCGCAGCCCGGCACCGGTGATGCGGACGAAGCGCCCGTGGTCCCGCAGGTCGGCCACCGTGGGCGAGCCGGTGTAGCCCATGGCCGCCCGCAGCCCGCCGACGACCTGGTAGACGACGTTGGCCAGCGGCCCCTTGTAGGCGACCCGGCCCTCGATGCCCTCCGGCACCAGCTTCTCGGCCTCGGTCACGTCGCCCTGGAAGTAGCGGTCCTTGGAGAACGACCGGGCCTTCATGGCGCCCATCGACCCCATGCCCCGGTACTCCTTGAACCGCTCGCCCTGGTGGAAGACGACCTCGCCCGGGGACTCGTCGACGCCGGCCAGCATCGAGCCCAGCATCACGACGTCGGCCCCGGCGGCGATGGCCTTGGCCACGTCGCCCGAGTACTGGACGCCACCGTCGGCGATCACCGTCGCCCCGTAGCGGGCCGCGGCCACGGCGCTGTCGTGGATGGCGGTGATCTGCGGGACGCCGACCCCGGCCACCACCCGTGTCGTACAGATGGACCCCGGGCCGATGCCGACCTTCACGGCGTCGGCCCCGGCCTGGAGCAGGGCTTCGGTGGCCTCGCCGGTGGCGACGTTGCCGGCGATGACGTCGACCTGGTCGCCGTGGCGGTCCTTGACCAGCTTCACCACGTCGAGCACGCCCTGCGAGTGACCGTGCGACGTGTCGACCACGAGGATGTCGACGCCGGCCTGCACCAGCTCGGCGGTCCGCTCCAGGGTGTCGCCACCGGTCCCGACGGCGGCCGCGCACCGCAGCCGGCCGCTCTCATCCGCGGTGGAGTGCGGGTACTGCGACCGCTTCTTGATGTCCTTCACCGTGATCAGGCCCCGCAGGTAGCCCTGGTCGTCGACGACCGGCAGCTTCTCGATCCGGTTCTGCCAGAGCAGGTCCTTGGCCTGTTCCAGGGTGGTGCCGGGCGGGGCGGTGACCAGCGGGAGCCGGCGCATCACCTCGGAGATGGGCTGGGTGGTGTCGCCGACCATCGTGTCCTCGGCGAAGCGGAGGTCGCGGTTGGTGAGCAGGCCGACCAGCTTCCCGTCGCCGTCGGTGATGGGGACGCCGGAGATCCGGTAGTGGGCCATCAGGTCGAGGGCGGCGGAGACGGGGGCGTCGGGACCGAGGGTGACCGGGTCGACGATCATCCCGGACTGCGAGCGCTTGACCTTGTCGACCTCGGCCACCTGGTCCGGGATCGACAGGTTGCGGTGGATGACGCCGAGGCCGCCGAGCCGGGCCAGGGCGATGGCGAGGCGGCCCTCGGTGACCGTGTCCATCGCCGCCGACACGATGGGGATGGCGAGCTCGACCCGGGGGGTGAGCTGGGTGCGGGTCGACACCTCGGAGGGCAGGACCGACGACGCGGCCGGCAGGAGCAGGACGTCGTCGAACGTCAGCCCCTCCTTGGCGAACTTGCCCGGGTACTCGCTGCCGTCGCTCACTCCCATCGCCCAAGCCTAGTGCGGAGGGTCCGCCAGCCCCCCGCCGGCGGCCGACCTCGGACGGACGCGACGTGCCAGGCACTTCGCGTCCGTCGTCTACGTCGTCAGGGGGAGCGGCGTTGGCGGACAGCCTCGAACAGGACGACGGCCGCGGTCGAGGCGGCGTTGAGCGAGTCGACGCCCTGGTCGGCCCGCTCGGTGCCCGGCATGGGGATCGTGACCAGGTCGTCGGCGGCGTCGAACCAGGTGCGGTCGACCCCCTCGGCCTCGGAGCCGATGACGACGGCGACCGGCCCGGCGAGCGGTGCGTCCCAGTGCGGTGTCGCGGCGTCCGGTGTCGTGACGACGAGGCGGAGGCCCTGGTCGTGGGCCCAGGCCACCACGTCGGGGGCCGGGGCGACGCCGACGGGGACGGCGAACAGCGCCCCCATCGACGCCCGCACCGCGTTGGGGTTGAAGACGTCGGTGACCGGGTCGGCCAGCACCAGGGCGTCGGCCCCGGCCGCGGCGGCGGAGCGGAGCATGGCCCCCAGGTTCCCCGGCTTCTCGATCCCGGCTGCGACGAGGACCAGCGGTGTCGGGCCGAGCCGGAGGTCGTCGAGCGCGGTCGTCGGCGTCCGGGCCACGAGGAGGACACCGTCGGCCCCGCCGCTGCGCCCGGACACCCGGTGGAAGACGGCCTCGCCGACCTCCAGCACCTCGGCCCCGGTCGCCCGGGCGGCCCGCACGACCTCGGCCCCGCCCGGCGGCACCAGCTCCGGGCACACGACCAGGGTGACGACCTCGACCCCGGCGGCCACCGCCCGTCCGGCCTCCCGCACGCCCTCGACGACGAACCGTCCGGACGCCTCGCGCTCGGTCCGCTTCCCCAGCCGGACGATCGCCTTCACCCGGGGGTTCGCCGTGCTCGTGATCACGCCCGGCATCCTCGCACCCCCTCCCGTTCTGACCGAGCAGGAGTGCACGAACGCGCTCCTCGTCGGTCAGAACGGCCTGCGGTCGGACCCGGCTCCGTTCTGACCGATCATGAGGCCAGGAACGCGCTCCTCGTCGGTCAGAACCGGACCGGCGTAGGTTCGGCCGGATGACGGACGACCCCACCGCGCCCCGTCCCTGGACCGACCCGGCCGGCGAGCTGCGGGCGGACGGTCCGGCGGTGCTGGAGTGGGCCGCCCGCTACCTCGACGGGGTGGCCGACCAGCCGGTGCTGTCGGAGGTCGAGCCGGGGTGGGTCCGGGCGCAGCTGCCGGCGCACCCGCCGGCCGCGGCCGAGCCGTGGGACGCCATCCTCGCCGACCTCGACCGGGTCGTCGTGCCCGGCACCGCCCACTGGCAGTCGCCCGGCTGGTACGCCTACTTCCAGTCCAACTCGTCGGCCCCGGCGGTGCTGGCCGAGGCCCTGATCACCACCTTCGGCGTCCAGGGGATGCTCTGGCACACCGGCCCGGCCTGCACCGAGGTCGAGACCCTGGTCCTCGACTGGCTGGCCGAGCTGCTCGACCTGCCGGCCGCCTTCCGGAGCGACGGCCCGGGCGGTGGTGTGATCCAGGACTCGGCCTCGTCCTCGACCCTGGTGGCGGTCCTCGCTGCCCGCGACCGGGCCCGTCGGGCCGGCGCCCGCCTCGACGACCTGGTCGCCTACACGTCGATCGACGCCCACTCGTCGGTCGAGAAGGGCCTCCGCGTCGCCGGCCTCCTGTCCGAGCAGCTCCGCCCGGTGCCGGTCGACGAGCAGCGGGCCATGCGCCCCGTCGCCCTGGCCTCCATGGTCGAGGAGGACCTGGCCGCCGGGCGCACGCCCTTCCTCGTCGTCGGCACCGTCGGCACGACCTCGACCCACGGCATCGACCCCCTCGGCGCCATCGGCGAGCTGGCCGCGGCCCACGGGATGTGGTTCCACGTCGACGCTGCCCACGCCGGCGCCGCAGCCCTGGTGCCCGAGCTGCGCTGGGTCCACGACGGGCTCGAGCACGCCGACTCCTACGTGATGGACCCGCACAAGTGGCTCTTCACCGCCATGGACTGCTCGGCCCTGTTCGTGCGGGACGCCGGGCCGCTCGTCGACGCCCTCTCGATCACGCCCGAGTACCTCCGCAACACGGCGTCGGGCAGCGGCCAGGTCGTCGACTACCGGGACTGGCAGGTCCCGCTCGGCCGCCGGTTCCGGGCCCTCAAGCTGTGGGCCGTCATCCGTCGCTTCGGCGCCGACGGCCTCAGGCGAGCCGTCGCCGAGCACGTCGCCCTGGCCCAGGACCTGGCCGCCCGCCTCGCCGCCGACCCCCGCTTCGAGCTGCCGCTGCCGACCCCGCTCAACCTGATCTGCGTCGCCCACGTCGGCGGGGACGAGGCCACCGAGGCCCTCCTCACCGCCCTCAACGCCACTGGCCGGGTCGCCGTCTCCCACACCCGCATCGACGACCGCTACCTGCTGCGGATCAGCGTGGGCCAGACCCGCACCACGGCGGCCACCGTCGACGACCTCTGGGCCCTGATCGACCACCACGCCCCGGCCGTCTGAAGTGGGCCTCCCGCGACGCGTTCGGGCGGGACCCGACGCGCCGGTGCCTGGCACCATCTGAGCCCCGCGTCGCGTTCCGGCGGGACCCGACGCGCCGGTGCCTGGCACCATCCGAGACCGCCCGACCAGTCCGATCTCCCGCGACGACGCTCTGATGGTGCCTGGCACCCCGTGAGACCCGGAACGCGCGCATCCATAGGTCCAGCGCGATCCGCCGGACGACGCTGGACCTGATCGACGCGGCTGCCGCCGCGACGCGGCTGCCGCCGCGACGCGGCTGCCGCCGCGAGGATGAGGGCCATGGACGAGCGCCGCACCTACCTGCTGATCGACGGCGAGAACATCGACGCCACCCTCGGTGCCAGCATCCTGGGCCAGCGACCGGCCCCCGAGGACCGGCCCCGGTGGGACCGCGTCCGGTCCTTCGTCGAGGGCGCCTTCGCCCAGCCGGTCACCGCCCTCTTCTTCGTCAACGCCTCCAGCGGCACCATGCCGATGCCGTTCGTCCAGGCCCTGATGGCGATGGACTACACGCCGGTGCCGCTGTCGGGCCCGCCCGGCGTCAAGGTCGTCGACGTCGGCATCCAGCGCACCCTCACGGCCCTGGCCGACCGGCCCGGCGACGTGGTGCTGGCCAGCCACGATGCCGACTTCGTCCCGCAGGTGTCACCGCTGCTCGACGACCGACGGGTCGCCCTCCTCGGGTTCCGGGAGTTCGTCAGCGCCCAGTACGTCGACCTGGTCGACGCCGGGCTGGAGGTCTTCGACCTGGAGGACGACGCCGGCAGCTTCACCCGCCGGCTGCCCCGCCTGCGGATCATCCCCCTCGACGAGTTCGACCCGGCCGCCTTCCTGTGACCGGGCCTGCGGGCGGAGGTGCCGACGGGGAGGACGTCGAGGTCCTCGCCGGTGGGATCGGGAACGCCGGCGCGGTCGTGCGGGTCGGCGACGAGGTCCACCGGCCGGCCGGGCCGCACCACGTCGCCATCCACGCCCTGCTCCGTCACGTCCGCGCCGCCGGGTTCGCCGGGGCGCCCGAGGTCCGGGCCCTGATGCCCGACGGCGGGGAGCGGTTGACCTTCGTCCCCGGTGAGGTCGCCATCCCGCCCTTCCCGGCGTGGGCCGACGACGAGCGGCTGCTCACCAGCGCCGCCGCCCTCCTGCGCCGCTTCCACGATGCCCAGGCCGGGTTCGTGACGCCGACCGGGGCGACGTGGAGCGACGAGATGGCCGACCCGCACCCGGGGCCCGACCCGGTGATCTGCCACGACGACCTCTGCCTGGAGAACCTGGTGGTACGGGAGGGCGAGGTCGTCTCCATCCTCGACTTCGAGTTCGCCGCCCCCGGCCGCCGAGCCTGGGACCTGGCCGGCCTGGTCCGCTACCTGGCGCCCACCGAGGCGCCCGAGCGCATCGCCCGCACCCGGACGCCCGGGCTCGACCCGGCCCGCCGCCTCCGCCTGGCCGTCGACGCCTACGGCTTCGAGGGCGACGAGCGGGCGGAGGTCGTCACGGCCCTCGGTGAGCAGATCGAGCGGAGCGGCACCTTCGTCCAGAAGCGGGTCGCGGCGGGCGAGCCCGCCTTCATCGCCATGTGGGAGGCCACGGGCGGCCAGGCCCGCTACGACGAACGTCGGGAGTGGCTCGCCGAGGCCCGGGCCGGCCTGCTCGCCGCCCTGGACTGACCGGCTGTCCCCCACCTTTGGACGGACTCCGCATCATCCTGCGTGGTTCCGTACAAAGCTTGGGTGGGATGGTCGATGGCGGGGCCGACCCGGCATCATCGGGCCCATGTCGGAGCCCTCGTTCGCCGGCCGGCTGCTGGTCGCCACCCCCCTGATCGGCGACGACACCTTCCGCCGGACGGTGGTGGCGCTGCTGGCCCACACCGAGGAGGGCGCGCTCGGCGTGATCCTCAACCGGCCGACCGACGCCCCGGCGGCCGAGCTGGTCGAGCGATGGGGCAGCCGGGTCGCCGCGCCCGCCGTGGTGTTCGTGGGCGGGCCGGTCGACACCGACAGCATCATCGGCCTGGCCACCACCGGTGCCGTCGACCTCAACCGCGACCCCGACGACGTGCTCGACGCGCCGACCGAGGTGCGGCTCTACGCCGGCCAGTCCGGCTGGGGCCCGGGCCAACTGGAGGACGAGATCGGCACCCGGGCGTGGTGGGTCGTCGACGCGGGCCCCGACGACCTCCTGACCCGCGACCCCGATGGGTTGTGGGAGCGGGTGCTGCGCCGCCAGCCCGGCCCCACCGGCTGGTTCGCCAACCACCCCGACGACCTGAGCACCGGCTGACCCCGACGGGGGACGGGCGGTGGGGACGGGCTCCCGCGGTCGGCCCGTCTAGCCTGGCCCGCATGGCGACGTTGTCCTTCGAGGGCGAGACGCATGGCGAACTGGTCGTGAAGGTCCGCCGCTGGCTGGCCTCGCTGGAAGGCGAGGAGGAGGGTCACATGGCCCCCACCGACGCCATCGAGCAGGGCGCCGAGCTCACCAAGGAGGCGCTGCGGATCATCGCCGCGGCCGCCCCCGAGCCGATCGCCCAGAACGAGGTGGTCAAGGCCCTCACCGGCCTCGGCTACAAGGCGACCGACGCCACCAAGGAGGCGATCATCGACGGGCTCGGCTCGGTCGAGGAGGTCACCGGGGGCAGCGTCGTCAAGCGGGTGCGCGACGTGGCCGAGCAGGCCGTGTACGAGATGAACGCCCAGGTCGCCCGGCAGATCCTCAAGTCGCTACGGCCCCGGTGAACCAGTGAGCTCCGACATCCAGATCGGCATGGGCAAGGACGCCCGACGCGCCTACGGGCTCGACGAGGTCGCCATCGTCCCCAGCCGCCGCACCCGCGACCTCGACGACGTCGACACCAGCTGGGAGATCGACGCCTTCACCTTCGACGTCCCGATCATGGCGTCGGGGATGGACAGCGTCGTCAGCCCGGCCACCGCGGTCACCCTCGGCGACCTCGGCAGCGTCGGGCCGCTCAACCTCGAGGGCCTCTGGACCCGCCACGACGATCCCGAGGCGATCCTCGCCCGCGTGGCGGTGCTCCCCGAGGACGAGGCGTGGGCCGCGCTGCGCCAGGCCTACGAGGCGCCGGTCCGGCCCGAGCTGATCCGGGACCGGGTCAAGGAGATCCGGGCCGCCGGGGTGGTGTCGTGCGGCGCGGTGACGCCCCATCGGGTCGAGGCCCTGGCCGACGCCATCATGGCGGCCGAGCTCGACCTGCTGGTGATCCAGGGCACGGTGGTCTCGGCCGAGCACGTCACCAAGGCCGACCCCGAGCCGCTCAACCTCAAGACCTTCGTGCGCCGCCTGGACCTGCCGGTGATCGTCGGTGGCTGCTCCAGCTACCGGGCGGCCCTCCACCTGATGCGCACCGGCGCGGCCGGCATCCTCGTCGGTGTGGGCGAGGGCTCGTCGTCGTCGACCCGCCGCATCCTCGGCATCGGTACCCCGCAGGCCACCGCCATCGCCGACGCCCGGGCCGCTCGCATGCGGCACCTCGACGAGACCGGCGTCTACGTCCACCTGATCGCCGACGGTGGGATCCGCTCCGGAGGCGACATCGCCAAGGCCATCGTCTGCGGCGCCGATGCGGTGATGATCGGGGCCCCGTTCGCGGCGGCCACCGAGGCGCCGGGCCGGGGCTGGCACTGGGGCCAGGCTGCGGTGCACGCCGACCTGCCCCGCGGGTCGCGCGCCGCGGTGCGCCCGACGGCCCCGCTCGCGACGGTGCTCAACGGCCCCGCCACCGACGATGCCGGGGGCACCAACCTGGTCGGCGCCCTCCGCCGGACGATGGCCCTCACCGGCTACGCCAGCACCAAGGAGCTCCAGAAGGCCGAGCTGGTCCTCCACCCCCGCGGCTGACCACCCGTGTCGATAGGTGTCAGACACCCTTCGACACGCTTGGCGGGCCCGGCTTGACTGTCTCACCCCTCCGTCACCATGGCGGGATGGGACGTGCACCACGACAAGAGTCCGAGAGCGGCATCCACCACGTGATGAACCGTGGGGCCGCTCGTCAGCCGATCTTCCGCGACGACGCTGACCGGCGCGAGTTCCTGCGACTGGTGGCCGCGCTCCACCGCGACTTCGGGGTGACGGTCCTCGCCTACTGCCTCATGGGGAACCACTTCCACCTGCTGTTGCGGGCACCACCGGGCGTCCTGTCGGAGGCCATGCAACACCTCTCGAGCGTGTACACCCGACGCTTCAACGACCGCCACGGTCGCGACGGTCCGCTCTTCAGAGGTCGGTTCCAGTCGATCCCCGTCGACACCGACACCTACCTGCTGTGGGTCACGAGGTACATCCACCGCAACGCCCTGGACCTGCCGGGCGTGCGATCACTCGGGGAGTACGGCTGGTCGAGCTACGGGGCCTACCTCGGCCTGTGGCCTCCCCCGTCGTTCCTCGACCTGGGCCTCGTCATGGGCATGTTCGGCTGGCGGACCGACGAGGTCGTCGCCTTCACGGAGGGTGACGACCGTTCCGGCTGTGCCCGGGCCCGGGGCCGTCCCGAGGCCTGGCCCGCAGATGCCGTGGACGTGTGGTCGACGGCCGCGTGTGCGGTCGCTGTCGACGACCTCGTGCACGGGGAGCACGAGTCGTCACGCCAAGGCGCGGAGCGCTCGTTGGTCGTGCTGCTCACCCGTCGCTGTCCGGACCCGCAGTTGGTGGCGGACCTGCAGGCGAGCCTGGGCCATCCGACGAGCCAAGCGCTGCGGTCGGCTGCCAGCCGGGCCGAGGCACGGCTGCGTTCCGACGAAGCTCTGGCGCGGATGCTGCGGTGGGCGCAGCGAGAGCTTGCTTCGCGTCCGTCCTGGCTCGTCGTCGAGGCGGCCGTGTCGAAGGGTGTCTGACACCTATCGACACGTTCGGCCGCGGGCGGGGCCTCATCCGGCGGTGTCGGCGAGGGCGGCGAGCCGGGCGCGGGCGAGACGGGCGAGGGAGGCGTCGAGGCTGGCCTGGACCACCTGACCGGCGAGGTGGTGGAGCCGGCCGAGCCGGTCGCCCACCTCCGCCAGGCCGGCGGGGTCGAGGGTGTCGAGGTCGGCGCCCTCGGGCAGGAGGTGCGCCTCGAACACGGCGAGGAAGCGGGTCGCCACGGTGTCGGTCAGCGCGGCCAGGGCGGCCCACTCGTCCAGGACCACCTCGACCGGCACGCCCAGGGCGACGAGGGCCGGGCCGGTGTCGAGGAAGCGGGCGTCGGCGACCCGGACCCGACCGTCGTCGGTGGGCTCGACCAGCCCGACCTCGACGGCCCGGGCCATCACCTCCGGCGTCATGCCCTCGGCCGGCAACCGCGCGGCCAGCTCGGCGGCGGTGAGGACGACCTCACGGCCCGACCCGAACAGGGCGCTGAGCCCCGGGCCGGCACCGACCACGTCGGAGAGGTCGGCGCCCCGTTCCCAGCCGGCGAACAGGCGGCCGATGCCGGCAAGGGAGTGGCCCTCGGCCTGGAGCCGGGCGACCATCCGCAGCCGGTCGAGGTGGGCCGGGCCGTACCACCCGGTGCGTCCCTCCAGACGGGGCCCGGGCAGGAGGCCCTTCCGTTGGTAGAGCCGCACCGTGGTGGTGGCGACGCCGGCCCGCCGGGCCAGCTCGTCGATCCGCATCTCGTCGTCCACCCTCCCACCGTAGTCGGGTTCCGATAGCGGTTGATGTGAGACCAAATGGTATCGTATAGGTTATGGACGGAGCGATGACGATGATCGACCTGGTGGTGGTGCTCGGCGCCGGGCTCGTGCTGCCCGTGGCGCTCCGGTCGTGGCCGGCGGCGTGGGTCGGTGTCGCGGTGAGCACCGCGCTGGCCCTCGCCGTGACGCCCGGTCCGGTCGGGCTGGCCCTGGCCCTCCCGTGGCTCGTCGTCGCCGGCGCCGCCACCGTCCGCTCGGTCGCGGCCCTCCTCCCCGCCCGGCTGGCTGCGCCCCGTGCGCCCCGTGCGCCGGGACCGAGCGGCCGGGCCGTCGTCCTCGATGCCGTGGCCGCGGTCGCGGCGCCGGCGTTCGCGGTCGTCGCCGGGGTCGCCCTGGCCGAGTCGTGCGGCGCCCTCGGCCTGGTCTCCTACGGCGAGCCGATCACCCGGCTGGCCGTCGTCCACTTCACCTTCGCCGGCACCGCCACCACGGTCCTCGCGGCCATGGCCCGCCGCCGGGCCCGGCCCCGGTGGCGGGCCGTGGCGACCGTCGGGCTCCTGCTTGCCGTCGCCGCCCCGCCGGTCGTCGCCCTCGGCTTCGCCACCGGTGCGGCCGTCCCCCAGGTCGGTGGGGCGGTGCTGATGACCGCGGCCGCCTACGCCGTGGCCGTCGCCCACCTGGCCGAGGGCGTCCCGGCCCGGGCCACGACGGTCGGCCGCCTGCTGGTGGTGTCGGGCCTCAGCGTCTGGGTGCCGATGGTGCTGGCCGTGGCCTGGGCGCTGGCCCAGCACACCGGCGGGCCGGCGTTGTCGATCCCCGACATGGTGCGGGTGCACGGCTCGCTCAACGCCTTCGGCTTCGTCGGCTGCGGCCTGGCGGCCCGCTGGCTGGCCGACCACCGGGTCGTCCCCGTCGCCCCATCCACCATCACCCCAACCGCCGTGCCGGTCTCGTGACCCCCTGGCCCCGCCTCCACCTCGGACGTCGTCTCGACGCCACCAGCGCCGAGCGCCTCCTCGACCGGGCCCGGGCCACCGAGCCGACCTATGCCGACGTCGGCGCCCTGCTCACCCCCGACCCTCCGGCCGCCGACCTCGACGAGCGCCGGGTGCTCGGCACCGGCCCCGACGTGTTCGCCCGGGCCGTTGCCTCGCTCCGTCGTCTCGACCCGCAGCGGGCCGTCTTCGCGGTCTGGCCGGTCGAGGCCGGGGCCGAGGTGGGGACCACGGTCGTCGTCGCCCTCCGGCTCGGGCCGGTCACGCTGCCCGCGGTCGACCGCATCGTCGCCGTGCTCGACGAGCCCGACCGCTGGGGCTTCGCCTACGGCACGCTGCCCGGCCATCCCGAGGTGGGGGAGGAGGCCTTCCTCGTCGAGCGGGCCGCCGACGGCATGGTCACGGCCCGCGTCACCGCCCGCGCCGACGTCGCCCTCCCCGGAGGTCGCCTCCTCCGTCCGCTGACGGTCCCGGTCCAACGGTGGGCCGCCCGCGGCTACCTCGCCGCCCTGGCCGACGCATGCGCCTGACCGCACCGCCGCTGCACGGCCGGATCGAGCGCCGCATCCTGCTCGACTGCTCGGTCGACCCCGACGTCGCCGCCCGTCAGCTCCCGCCGGGCTTCGCCCCCCGCCTGCTCGACGGCGCCGCGGTCGTGGGCGTGTGCCTGATCAGGCTCGCCGACCTGCGTCCGCCCGGGGCGCCGGCGGCCCTCGGCCGGACCGTCACCGCGGCCGCCCACCGCATCTCGGTGGTCGGCCCCGACGGTGAGCCCGGCGTCGTCGTGCCCCGGCGGGACACCACCTCGCGGGCCGCGGTGGTCGCGGGCGGACGGGTCTGGCCCGGCGTCCACCACCGGGCCGCCATCACCTGGGCCGAGGACGACAGCGTCACCGTCGCCGCGGCCGACGGCACCCGGGTCGCCGTGGCCGTGGCCGACCACGGCACCCACCTCCCCGACCCCGACGCGGTGTCGACGTTCCACGCCGCCGGGGTCGTCGCCTGGTCGCCCGGGCGGACCGAACGTCTGGAGGTGGCGACGCTGGGCTGCGGGACGTGGCGCGCCCGCCCCGTCGGCGTCGCCCGGGCGTCGTCGTCGTGGCTCGCCGACCCCGTGGCCTTCCCCGCTGGGTCCGCCACCCTGGCCGGTGCGCTGTTGATGGAGGACGTCCCGGTCGTGTGGAGCGGCGGCCCGGGGCGCCGGGGCTGAGGGCGGCGACGACTAGCGTTCCGACGTGGCCCCCTCGGACGACGCTCCCGCTGCCCCCGCCCCCACCGACGCACCCGACGAGCGGCCGATCCTCGTCGTCGACTTCGGCGCCCAGTACGCCCAGCTGATCGCCCGGCGGGTGCGGGAGGCCCACGTCTACAGCGAGATCGTCCCGGCCTCGCTCACCCCCGAGCAGCTCGCCGAGCGCAACCCGGCCGGGATCATCTTCAGCGGTGGCCCGGCGTCGGTCCACGTCGAGGGCGCCCCGACGATCGACCCCGGCGTGTACGACCTCGGCGTCCCGGTCCTCGGCATCTGCTACGGCGCCCAGCTCATCGCCCGCCAGCTCGGCGGCACCGTCGAGAAGACCGATCGGGCCGAGTACGGCCGCACCCCCCTCGACGTCACCTACCCCGACGCCGTGGTGTTCGGCGGCGGCCAGCCCGCGCACCAGCAGGTCTGGATGAGCCACCGCGACTCGATCCAGGTTGCGCCCGACGGCTTCACCGTCACCGCGTCGAGCCCCGACGCCCCGGTGGCGGCGATGGAGGACGTCGACCGGCGCATCCACGCCGTGCAGTTCCACCCCGAGGTCGTCCACACCCCGCACGGCCAGCAGATGCTCGAGCGCTGGGTGTACGAGGTGTGCGGCCGGGGGCCGGACTGGACCATGACCTCGGTGATCGAGTCCGGGGTCGAGGCGGTCCGCCAGCAGGTCGGGGACGCCCGGGTGATCTGCGCCCTCTCCGGTGGGGTCGACTCGGCCGTCGCCGCTGCCCTCGTGCACAAGGCGATCGGCCCGCAGCTCACGTGCGTGTTCGTCGACCACGGGCTGATGCGGGAGGGCGAGGGCGAGCAGGTCGTCGAGACCTTCCGCCGCCACCAGGGCATCGAGCTGATCCACGTCCAGGCCCAGGAGCGCTTCTTCGCCAAGCTGGAGGGCGTCACCGACCCCGAGGACAAGCGCAAGGCCATCGGCGAGGAGTTCATCCGGGTCTTCGAGGAGACCTCCGGCGGCATCGAGGACGCCCGCTTCCTGGTCCAGGGCACCCTCTACCCCGACGTCATCGAGTCCGGCGGCGGCGACGGGGCGTCCACCATCAAGAGCCACCACAACGTCGGCGGGCTCCCGGAGGACATGCAGTTCGAGCTGGTCGAGCCGCTCCGCAGCCTGTTCAAGGACGAGGTGCGGGCCCTCGGCACCGAGCTGGGCCTCCCCGACGAGATCGTCTGGCGCCAGCCGTTCCCGGGCCCGGGGCTCGGGGTCCGCATCATCGGCGAGGTCACGCCCGAGCGGGTGGCCCTGCTCCAGCGGGCCGACACCATCGTGCGGGAGGAGATCCGGGCCGCCGGACTGGAGCGGGAGGTCTGGCAGGCCTTCGCCGTGCTCCCCGACATCCGCAGCGTCGGGGTGATGGGCGACGAGCGCACCTACGGC
>CAYQGF010000048.1:0-14951 GCA_964416885.1 uncultured Iamiaceae bacterium | reverse complement strand
CACCTGGACCTCGGCCCCGACCGCACGATCGAGGCCCGGGTGGCCGGCCGCTGAACCGGGAGGAGCCTCAGCCGGTGCCGGCGGCGGGCAGGCCCTCGCCCCGGCGGGCCAGGGCCCGCTGACGGCGCAGACGCCGCCGCTCCCGCTCGCTCATGCCGCCCCAGATGCCGAACTTCTCGCCGTTGTCGAGGGCGTACTCGAGGCAATCCTCACGAACGACGCAGCCCCGGCAGACCTCCTTGGCCTCCCGCGTGGAGGCACCCCGCTCCGGGAAGAACAGGTCGGGGTCGACCCCGAGGCAGTTGGCGTAGTCCTGCCATCCGGGCTGGTCCGGTATGTCGCTCGAGATATGCACTGTCGGCTCCGATCCCCGTGGCGCCCAATAGCACACGTGGAATTACAATGGTGTGATCTTGACCGGTCGGGCGGCGGAGCGCAAGGGCGGCCCGGTAGGTTCCCCGCCGGTGGACCTGATCATCCCTTCCGCACCCGTGCCCCCCGACGGCATCGACGCCGCCTACGCGGTGTTCCCGAAGGACCGGCGCACGGTGGTCGACGACGGCACCACGCTCGCCTGGACGCTGCTCCCCAGCACCGCGCCGGGCCCGGCGCGGACCCCGATCGTCACCGCCAGCGGGTGGTCGTGCAGCGACGCCTACTGGGCCCACCTCGCCCCGGCGCTCCAGGCCCTGGGCCACCCCGTCCTGGTGGTCGACGGGCGAGGCCACGGGGCATCGGGCCTCCCCCGTCCGCCCGGGTTCGGCGCCCGCGACCTACGGCCCGAGGACATCTCGATCCCCCGCATCGCCACCGACCTGTGGCGGGTCGCCGACGACGCCGGCCTCGACGACGTCCTCCTCATGGGTCACTCGATGGGGGTCCAGGTCGCGCTCGAAGCGGACCGGGTCGGGGCCGGTCGCGCCGCCGGGCTGGTCCTGATCGCCGGCAGCTACGAGAACCCCCTCAAGACGTTCTGGGGCCTGCCCGTCGCGGACCTGGCCTTCCCCTTCGCCAAGCTGGCCACGGCCTCGACGCCCCCACCGGTGCTCCGGCTGGCGATGCAGCCGGCCCGGCTCACCGCGTTCGGGGCCTGGGCCGCCAAGATGGCGCGGGCGACCGGGCCCAAGGCCCAGGCCGCCGACATGGCGCCCTACCTCCTCCACATCGCGTCCACCGACATGGCCGTGATGGTCCGGCTGATCGACGCCATGCGCCGCCACTCCGCCGCCGACCACCTCCGCCGCATCGAGGCACCCACGCTGATCCTGGCCGCCGGCCGCGACACCTTCACCCCGCCCCGCTGCTCCCAGCACATGTTCCGGCGCATCCCCACCGCCGAGATCCAATGGTTCGACGACGCCGGCCACACCCTCCCGATCGAGGAGCCGACCGCCATCGTGAGCCACGTCGACGAGTGGTACGACCGTCGGGTCCGGGGGGCGGGACATGCCTGACGACCTCCTCGTCGGCGCCGACGGCGTGCCCCGCTGCCGGTGGTGCGGTACCGACCCGCTCTACGTCGCCTACCACGACGAGGAGTGGGGGCGACCGGTGCACGACGACCAGCGGCTGTTCGAGAAGCTGTGCCTCGAGGGCTTCCAGGCCGGGCTGTCGTGGATCACGATCCTCCGCAAGCGGCCGGCGTTCCGGGAGGCCTTCGCCGACTTCGCCCTCGACGCCGTCGCCGCCTTCGACGAGGCCGACGTGGAGCGGCTCCTGGGCGACGCCGGCATCGTCCGTCACCGGGGCAAGATCACCGCCGCCATCTCGAACGCCCGGGCCGCGCAGGAGCTGATCTCGGAGGCCGGGTCGCTCGACGCCCACCTGTGGTCGTTCGCCCCACCGCCCCGACCCCGGCGGGTGACGTCGTTCGCGGCCGTCCCGGCATCCACGGCGGAGTCCACGGCGCTCAGCAAGGACCTCAAGAAGCGAGGCTGGCGCTTCGTCGGCCCCACGACCGTCTACGCCTTCATGCAGTCGATGGGCATGGTCGACGACCACATCGAGGGCTGCGCCGCCCCCCGCTGACCGTACGGAAGGTGCCAGGCACCTTCCGTACGGGTCCCGCTAGGCCTGGGCCCGAGCGATGACGGCCGGCGTGCGGAGCTCGGCCCGAGCCGCCTCCCGCAGCGAGCGACCACTGACCACAGCGGCCAACGCGGCGCGCTGGGCGCTCGACGGGGTGCGGTTCTCCAGGTAGATCGCCAGCACCGAGGCGTCGACGTTGGCCGACTGGCGGCCCCGGTACTCGGCCGCCTCGGAGAAGCCGATCATGACCGAGCCCCGGGAACGGCGACCGCGGTCGAGCTCCGAGGTCCAGTAGGCGACACCGGACGCCTCGCCCTCCCGGCCCAGGATGTTCCGGTACACCTGCTCGACGAACTGGCGGTTGTTCAACGTCCCGTAGAGGGTCCGGAACTCCTTGGACGTGGCGAAGTAGTCCGACACCCGGAACAACGACCAGCCGCTCTGACGCTGCGTCACCCAGTAGGTGATGCCCTCACGGTCGGGCACGCGGAGGAAGTAGGCCTGGTAGAGGCGGGTCGCCGGGTCGATGATGCCGGTCGACAGCGAGTCGCTCCGGAGGAACACGACGAGGTCGGCCACTTGGTGGCTGCCGCTCTGGATGCGGCCGACCCAGAGGCTGCGCTCGGCTGCGCTCGGGGCCCGGCCCAACATCCACCGGTAGATCCGGTCGACCGCCGTGCTGGCCGAGGCGAAGGGGAGCCAGGGCTGGGGCGTCACCGCGGCGGAGGCCGTCGAGTCGGGGCCGGTGCCCCGGGCGTTGACGGCCGCGACCCGGAAGGTCAGGGCCTGGCCGTCGGGGACGTCGACCACGGCCGACGAACCGGCCCCCACCGAGATCGGCGTGAGGTCGGTCCCGTTGCGGACGGGCGTGACGCGGTAGCCGGTGACGGCGGAACCGCCATCGGAGGCCGGCGGAGTCCAGCTCACGGTGGCCGCGCCGGCGTGAGCGGTGGCGGTGACACCCGTGGGCGCTCCGGGGAGGGCGGCGTTCACGGTGATCGACACGGTGCCGGTCGCGGTCGCCTGGCCGTCGTCGGCGGTGAAGGTGAACGAGTCGGGACCGACATAGCCGGCCGCGGGGGTGTAGGTCAGGTTCGGCGCCGTCCCCGAGAGCGTGCCGTGAGCGGGGACGGTGGCGACGGCGTAGGTGAGGGGGTCACCGTCGGCGTCGGTGCCCGAGAGCGTGATCGCCTTCGCCTGGTCGCGGTCGGTGGCGACGGTCTGGTCGGTCGCGACGGGCGGCACGTTGGCCTTGAACACGGTGGTGGTGAGCAGGACCTGGCCCAGGTCGGTCGGGGTGCAGTTCACCGTCAGCAGGCCGAGGCCGATCCCGAGGGCGTTGGTGTCGACCTTCACCGCGACCGAGGTCGGGGCCGTCCAGGTGACGGTGCGAGCCGGGCCGGCGACGGTGGTGGTGACCATCACGTCCGGAGCGAGGGCCGCCGCCCCGCCGGGGGTGATCGTGCCGGTCAGGGTGACGACCAGGCTGCTGCCGCTGACCACGTACGTCGGGGTGAAGGCCGACGGGGTGAACTGGACGTTGGTGACCGTGACCCCGGCCGGGATCGGCACGGTCAGCTTGATCTCCTCGATCGGGATCTGGACCGGGAGCTCGCCGCCGATGTCGCCGAGCGGGATCGCCAGCGTGTTGACCACCGTCCCGCCGGCCTCCACCGGGTCGACGCTGTCGGTCGCGGTGATGTCGATGGGGAACTCGAAGTCGCCGACGAGCGGGACGCTGCAGGCGAGCGTGATCGAGCTGGTGCCGTCGGCCCCGGCAGGGGCAGCCCCGGCCAGGGTGCCGACGGTGAGGCCGAGCACGACGGCGACAGCCGCGACGAAACGAGGTCGATGCATCTGCGATCCCCCTGGATCCCGACGGCCGCGCGCCGCCGAACGCCGCAACCTAGCCGACCCGACGGGAGCGGACCGGCCGGCTCACCCCAGGCGGCTGAGGTCCCGCACCGCGCCCCGGTCGGCGCTGCTGGCCATCGCCGCATAGGCCCGGAGGGCGGTCGTGACCGAGCGGGTGCGCTCGACCGGCTGCCACGGGCGCTCGGAGGCCACCATCTTCCGGCGCCGTTCCGCCAGCACGTCGTCGGGGACGTCGAGGTGGAGGCGCCGGGCGTCGACGTCGATGTCGACGATGTCGCCGTCCTCCACCAGGCCGATCGCCCCACCGGCGGCGGCCTCGGGCGAGACGTGCCCGATCGACAGCCCCGAGCTGCCGCCCGAGAAGCGGCCATCGGTGACCAGGGCGCACTTCTGGCCCAGCCCGGACCCCTTGAGGAAGGCGGTGGGGTGCAGCATCTCCTGCATCCCGGGGCCGCCGGCCGGGCCCTCGTACCGGACGACCAGGACCTCGCCGGGCTGGATCACGCCGTCGAGGATGACCTGGACGGCCTGCTCCTGGCTCTCGACCACCCGGGCCGGGCCCCGGAAGGACCACAGCGACTCGTCGATGCCGGCGGTCTTGATGACGGCCCCGTCGGGGGCCAGGTTGCCCCGCAGCACGGCGAGGCCACCGGTCGCGGTGTAGGCGTGGGCATCGTCGCGGATGCACCCCCGCTCGGCATCGAGGTCGAGGCGGCGCCACCGGTTCTCGGTGGAGAACGGCTCGACGGTGCGCACCCCGCCGGGGGCGGCGTGGAACAGCTCGACCGCCTCCTCGCTCGGTGCCGCGCTCCGGACGTCCCAGCGCCCCAGCCACTCGTCGAGGGAGGGGGCGTGGACGGCGTGGACGTCCCGGTCGAGGTGACCGCCCCGGTCGAGCTCACCGAGGATGGCGGGGATGCCGCCGGCCCGGTGGACGTCCTCCATGTGGTAGTCGCTGTTGGGGCTGACCTTGCTCAGGCACGGCACCCGCCGGCTGATGGCCTCGATGTCGTCGAGGGTGAAGTCGACCTCGGCCTCGTGGGCGGCAGCGAGGATGTGCAGGACGGTGTTGGTCGAGCCGCCCATGGCCATATCGAGGGCCATGGCGTTCTCGAAGGCGGCCTTGGTGGCGACGTTGCGGGGCAGGACCGAGTCGTCGTCGCCCTCGTAGTAGCGACGCGACAGCTCGACAGCCAGGGTGCCGGCCCGCTCGAAGAGGCCCCGGCGAGCGGCATGGGTGGCGAGGGTCGAACCGTTGCCGGGCAGCGACAGGCCCAGCGCCTCGGTGAGGCAGTTCATCGAGTTGGCCGTGAACATGCCCGAGCACGAGCCGCAGGTGGGGCAGGCGCTCCGCTCGACCTCGTCGAGCCCGTCGTCGGTGACCTCGGTGCTGGCCGAGGCGGCGATGGCGGTGATCAGGTCGGTGGGGGCCCGCACGACGCCGTTGACGACGACGGCCTTCCCCGCCTCCATCGGCCCGCCGGAGACGAACACGGTGGGGACGTTGAGCCGGAGGGCCGCGTTGAGCATGCCCGGCGTGATCTTGTCGCAGTTGGAGATGCAGACGAGGGCGTCGGCGCAGTGGGCGTTGACCATGTACTCGACGGCGTCGGCGATGACCTCCCGGCTGGGGAGGCTGTAGAGCATCCCGCCGTGGCCCATGGCGATGCCGTCGTCGACGGCGATGGTGTGGAACTCCCGGGCCACGCCGCCGGCCTCGGCCACGGCGTCGGCCACGATGCCGCCCAGGTCCTTCAGGTGGACGTGGCCGGGCACGAACTGCGTGTAGCTGTTGGCGATGGCGACGATCGGCTTGTCGAAGTCGGCGTCGGTCATCCCGGTGGCCCGCCACAGGGCACGGGCGCCGGCCGCGTTGCGACCGTGGGTGGTGGTGCGGGACCGCAGCTCGGGCATGACGCCAGGCTACGACCGATCCTCCGCCCTCCCCCAAGCGTTCTGGGAGTGGATGTGGTCGCCGGAGCGACCACTTCTGCTCCCAGTACGAGTGGGATGGTGGGGCGGGCGCTAGGAGGCGCGGCGGCGGCTCAGGTTGCGGCGCTGCTCGATGAAGTCGACCAGCACGTAGTCGCCGAGGGTCTCGGGGGTGGTGAAGAAGGCCCGGCCCCGGTTGAGCTCGGTGAGCTGCTCGATGAACCGCTGGAGGTACGGCGTGGCGTCGAGCATGAAGGTGTTGATGCGGATGCCCTCACGGGTGGCCTTCACCACCTCGGTGAGGGTGGCGTCGATCGTCTCCTGCACCGGCGGGTAGTGGAAGACCGGCTCGCCCCGGGCGTTGAGGTGGGCGGTCGGCTCGCCGTCGGTGACCATGATGATCTGCTTGGTGCCGATCCGGCCGGCCAGCATCTTCCGGGCCAGCATGAACCCGTGCTGCATGTTGGTGCCGTAGACGAAGTCCCACGACACCTCGGGCAGCTCGTGGGCGACGATCGGGCGGGCGACCTCGCTGAAGCCGACCAGGCCGATGAAGTCCCGCGGGTACTGCGTCGTGATCAGGTGGTGCAGCGCCATGGCGACCTTCTTGGCCGGCAGGAAGTTGTCGCGCATGGGCATCGACAGCGAGAGGTCGATCATCAGCACCGTCGAGGCCTGCACGGTCAGCTCGGTCCGCTCGACCTCGAAGTCCTCGGGCGTGAGCCGCACCGGCGTGCCCCCGCCCTGGCGGCCGAGGGCGTTGCGGATCGTCCGCTCGATGTTGAGGTTGAACGGGTCGCCGAACTCGTAGGGCTTGGTCTCGTCGGCCCGCTCGTGGCCCACGCCGGTGCGCTCGACCTGGTGACGGCCGAGCTGGGTCGGGTCGAGCCGGTTGAAGATGTCGCGCAGGGCGTTGCGGCCGATCCGACGGAGCCCGTGGGGCGTCAGCTCCAGCCGACCCTCCCGCTGCTCGATCAGCCCGGCCTCGGTGAGCATCTCGACCAGCTCGCCCATCCGCTCCAAGCTCTGGGCCGCCTCGTCACCGAGGAGCTGACGGGCCCGGTCGAGGTCGACGTCGCCCAGGGCGCCCGGTGACGACGCCCGGGTGAGGAGCTGCTCGAGCTGGTCGAGGTCGCCCAGCTCGTCCATCAGCCCGGCCGCCTCGGCGAAGCTCAGCGGGTCGGTGCCGCTGAAGTCGTAGCGGCGGCCCCAACCGGCGTCGGGGAACAGCGACCTCAAGTTGGCCCCGAGCTGGTCCATCTGCCAGCGCAGGTCCAGGTCGTCGAGCAGCGACTCGGACAGGGACTGGAGCTGGGCCCGCTGCTCGGGGCTCATCGAGGCCAGCATCGACTGCATGGCCGCCATGCGCCGGGCCATCGCCTCCAGCAGCTCGTCGAGGTCCTGGGGCTGCTCGGGGAACATGTCGCCGAAGCGCTCCATGAACTCCTCGAACCTCGGCTCCTTGCCGGCGGCCCGGTCGGCCAGCATCTCGTTGAGGGCGGCGAACATGTCCTTGACCCGGGCCATGGCCTCGGGGTCCGGGTCGGCCATCGCCTCCGACATGCCCTTGAACCAGGAGTCGACCATCTCCTTGCGGAGGTCGTCGAGGAGCTGGTCGAAGGCGTCGCGGGCCTCGTCGGAGGTGAAGTCGTGCTCCTGGAGCGCCCGCACCTGGCCGGCCAGGTCGGGCGGGAGGGCGGCCAGGTCGTCGCGGCGCTGCTGGGCGACCTGCTCGGTCAGCTCCTGACGGCGGGCGTCGCCGGAGTCGCGGGCCTCCTGCTCGAAGTCGTCGATGGCCGTGGCGTCCTGCTCGATGACGTCCCGGAGCCGCTGGGCGATGTCCTCGTAGGCGCCGCCGAGGTCGGCGTTCTCCAGCCGCTCCCGCCGGGCCTCCCGCAGCTTGTCGAGCAGGTCCCGGATCCCCTCGACCTGCTCGCCGTTGCGGTCGGTGAAGCCCTGCTGCATCAGGCGCCGCAACGACGCGGCCAGGTCACCGTGGTACAGCAGGTCGTCGGTGACCTCGCCCAGGACGTCGTCGGCGTCGAACTCGAAGCCCGTCTGGGTGCCGTCCCACCGCGAGTACCGGAAGTGCGAGGCCATCGGGCGCCACGCTATCGGTGCGCCGCCGAGCGCGTGCCGAGCGCCGGCCCGACCGCCGACGGATCAGCCGCCGACGGATCAGCCGCCGACGGATCAGCCGCCGACGCGCTCGAAGATCGTCCCGTCCCGCGTCACCAACTGGTCGGGACCGGCCAGGGCCAGGTCGAGGCGGTCGGTGTAGGGGGACCCGTCGTCGCAGCGCCCGGTGAGGTCGAGGGGCAGCTCGGAGCTCATCCGGTCGCCCTCCTCCACGCTGCCGTGGCAGGCGATGCCGTCACGTTCGGCGTCGAAGGTGCCCTCGACGAAGAAGCCACCGAAGCCGGTCCCCAGGTGGAGGGTGACCTCGTCGACCTCGCCGCGGGACCGCCACTCCCCCACGTAGTCGTCGGTGACGTCCCGGACGGCCCAGGTCCCGAGCAGCACGAACCCGACCGAGGCGAGGGTGACGAGCAGCACCGCGCCGTAGCCGAGCCAGACCAGCACCTTCCCGGAACGGGTGCCCCGACGGACCTGGACGTGGCCGGCGATGGTGAGGCCCAGCCCGATCGGCGGGCAACACACCAACGAGGTGATCAACCCGGCGATGGCCAGGCCCGAGGGCTTGAGCGGGGGAGGGCCCGGCGGCGGCCCCCAGGCCGGACCGGCCGCGGCCCAGGGTGGGCCCGGAGCCGGAGCGGGAGGGGGGACGAAGGGCGGGGCGGGCGGGGCCCAGTCGCCCGGCGCCGGCGCCCACGGCGCGGGCGCGCCCTGGGCGACAGGGGCGCCGCCCGGCTCCCACGCACCCGTCGGCGCCTCGACGGAAGGGGGCGCACCCGGCCCGACCGACGGCCCGGGGCCCGGTGCGGCCGGCGGCTCCGGAGCCGGGGCCGCGATGGCCGGCGGCGGGGTGGCCGGCACCGGGGCGTCGACGGCCGGGGCGGGGGCGACCACCGCGGGCTTCGACAGGTCCGGCCGGGGCGCGATGGCCTCGGTGGGAAGGTCGGCGGAGGGGTCGGTGGCCGGTCGGGCCGCGACGACGGTGGGGTCGATCGGCGACGGGAGCGGGGTGGCGGCGCCACCGCGTGAGGCCTCGGCCAACGGGGCGAGGGCCTCCTGCACCGCGAGGGCCGAGGGGTAGCGGTCGAACGGGAACCGGGCCATGCACCGCTCGATCACCACGGCCAGCTCGGCGGGGACGTCGTCGGGCAGGGTCGGCGCCGGGTCCCCGATGACGCGCTGCACCGACGCCACCGGCGTCTCGTCGTGGGTCGTGTCGTAGGGGGGCCGGCCGGCGACCAGGGTCCAGAGCAGGGCACCCAAGGAGTAGACGTCGGACTGCGGCGTGGCCCGCTCGCCCCGCAGCAGCTCGGGCGGCGAGTAGGCGATCGTGCCGACGAAGGCGCCGGTGGCCGTCATGGTGGCATCGGCCAGGGTCGCGATGCCGAAGTCGGCCAGCAACGCCTCGTCCCGCCGACCGACCAGGACGTTGTCGGGCTTGACGTCGCGGTGGACGACGCCGGCCTCATGGGCGGCGTGCAGGGCGTCGGCCACCTCGGCGCCCAGCCGGGCGACCCGGCCCGGTGACAGCGGTCCCTCGGCCCGCGTCCGGGCCCCCCACGAGCCGCCGGTGACCAGCTCCATGGCCAGGAACGGCCGGCCGTCGTCGGTGAGGCCGCCGTCGTGGACGGCGACGACGTGCGGGTGCCAGGACAGGCCGCCGACCGCCCGCAGCTCGTCACGGAACCGACGCTCGGTCACCGGGCTGAGCGTCGGGGTCGAGACCACCTTGAGGGCGACCAGACGATCGACCGACACCTGCCGGGCCTCGTAGACGACGGCGAACCCGCCCCGGCCGACCTCCCGGACGACCTCGTAGCCGGGCACGGAGGGGAACCGCGCACCTCCGTCGTCTGCATCCATCGGTGCGCCCTCTCCCGGCCGGCGTGGGCTGCGACCCTACCGGCCACGCCGCGGACCGAACGGTCCACACCGCCCTCCCGCCCACGAGGTACCGGCACGTGGCACCCGCCCGGGGCGCCCCGACGGCCCGAGATCGGGGCGGACCAGGAGCGGCGGCCAGGATGGGGGCGTGACCGGGCCCTCCTCCCCCCCATCACGACCGGAGGAGCGGTGGTGGCTCCTCGCCGGGATGGTGGTCGTCGTCGGCCTGGTGCCCCTGACCCTCCTCGGCCCGGGCACCGACCTCGACGTCGGCGCCGTCCTCCAGTCCGGGCGGTCGATCGTCCAGGACCACACCTACGTCGCCAGCCGGGCGCCCGGGGTCCCGGTGCACGAGCTGGCCACCGGGGTGCTGGAGCAGCTCGGACGCACGGTCGGCCCGAACCTCGGGTCGCTCGTCGCCGCAGTCGCCCTGGTCGCGACGCTCGCCGTCCTGCTGCGGCGGGAGGGGGTGAGCCGGGTCGGCCTGTCGGTGGCGGTGGTGGTGGCCAACCCGTTCTTCCTCGTCGCCGCCACGTCCACGGTCGACTTCCTGTGGGCGCTGGCCCTGTGGGCCGGGGCCGCGCTCGTGCTCCGGGCCCGTCCGACCTGGGCCGGAGCGGCGACCGCCGGGGTGCTCGGCGGGTTGGCGGTCGGCGCCCGGTCCTCGACCGCGTTCCTGGTGCTCGGGCTGATCGCCGCATGCGCCGTCGAGCCGCCGTCGGACGATGGTCCCGCGCCCTGGCGTCGCTCCCTCCTCGCCGCCACCACGGCCGGGGCGGTCGGGCTCCTCCTGTACGTCCCGTCGTACCGGGCCGCGGGGTCGTCGCTCGCCTTCGCCCAGAACGACGTGCCGACGTCGTCGGTCGTGGTCCAGCTCGGACGGTTCGCGGTGAAGGACCTCTACTTCTTCGGGCCCTTCGCCGCCGTGGTCCTCGTGCTCTGCCTGCCGGCGGTCGTCCGGGTGGTGCGGACCTGGCGCACCGACTGGCTGGTCCGGGTCGGGCTGGTCACCGTGCTGGTGTCGCAGCTCCTGTTCCTGCGGTTCCCGTGGAAGATGGGCCACCTGCTGCCCACCCTCGTCGGCCTGGCCCTGCTGCTGGCCCGGGCCCTGGCCGACCGGCCTGGCCTCCACCGGGCCCTGGTCGTGGCCCAGGTCGTCTACTGGGTGTTCAGCATCACGTTGATCTCACCCGACAACCCGAACGCGGCCACCGGTGGTGAGATCACCTTCTCCCCCCGGTGGGGCGCGCTGGTCACCGACGTCCGCTGCCGGGCCGACGACCCCGATGCCTGGGAAGGCCCCGGCATCGACCGCCTCAACGCCGTCTGGGACTGCGCCAAGCCCTGGTCGCGCTGACCAGGTGCCCCCGGCCGCCCGCTCGGGGCGCCCCGTGGGCCACATAAGACGGAACTTTGAGTGATGTGTTCCGCTGGGCGGTCTTTTCCGCTCAAAGTTCGGGGGTTCAGGGGCCGGGGTCAGCGACCTCGGTACGTCGCCCGGGCGCCCACGGCGTCCTTGTTCAACCGCTTGGAGAGGTGGAGGCCCTCGAGGACCAGCTCGGCGGCGCTGGCCCGCTCGGCGGGGGTGGCGCCCTCGCCGGCCACCTCGTCGACCACTGCGGCCAGGCCCGGGCGCTCCGCCAGGTGGGCCTCGTAGTCGGCCACGGTCACGTCCTCGCCGACGTGCAGCACGCCGCCGTCGTCGAAGGCCTCGGCCACGGGGGCGGCAGCGCCGGTGCCGACGCGCTCCCGGAACACGGTGAGGACGGCCTGCTTCAGCAGCTTGCCGATGATGTCGCCCTCCCGGCCCTCCTCGAAGGACTCGACCTCGACCTTGCCCATCGTCGACGCGGCCAGGGCGTCGAGGTCGCTCACCCGCGGCGCCACCACGTCCTCCCCGAGGCGCAGCGAGCGTCGGACCGCGTTGGCCACCAGCGTCTCCCGGTTCGACACGGTGAGCCGGACCGACACGCCGGAGCGCTGGCTGATGTTGCTCGACGCCCGGGCCAGGTGGCTGAAGGTGGCGACGATCTCGTCCATCCACTCGGGCACCCGGACCTCGACCCCCTCGACCTCGAAGGGCCGGGCCTCCTGCTGGGCGATGCGCACCTCGGTGGCCACCTCCAGCGGGTAGTGGGTGCGGATCTGGGCGCCGAAGCGGTCCTTGAGCGGGGTGATGATGCGGCCCCGGTTGGTGTAGTCCTCGGGGTTGGCCGAGGCCACGAGCATCACGTCGAGGGGCAGGCGGACCTTGTAGCCCCGGACCTGGATGTCGCGCTCCTCCAGCACGTTGAGCAGGCCGACCTGGATCCGCTCCGACAGGTCGGGCAGCTCGTTGATGGCGAAGATGCCCCGGTTGGTGCGGGGGACGAGGCCGTAGTGGAGGGTGAGCTCGTCGGCCAGGTAGCGGCCCTCGGCGACCTTGATGGGGTCGACCTCGCCGATCAGGTCGGCGATCGAGGTGTCGGGCGTGGCCAGCTTCTCGCCGAAGCGGTCGTCGCGGTGCACCCAGTCGATCGGCGTGTCGTCGCCCCGGTGCTCGACCAGGTCGCGGGCGTGCTTCGACACCGGCGCGTAGGGGTCGTCGAGGATCTCGCTGCCGGCGACGATCGGCAGCCACTCGTCGAGCAGGCCGGTGAGGCTGCGGATCATGCGGGTCTTGGCCTGGCCCCGCTCGCCCAGGAAGACGACGTCGTGGCCGGCCAGGAGGGCGTTCTCGAGCTGGGGCAGGACGGTGTCCTCGTAGCCCATGACCCCGTCGACCAGGGGCTCCCCGGCTCGGACCTTGGCCAGGGCGTTGCGCTGGATCTCCTGCTTCACCGGTACCGAGCGCCAGCCCGACGCTCGCAGCTGACCGAGGGTGGCGGGTCGCGACGACATGGGGGCCAACCTACCGGCACCCCGCGGGAGCCGTCCCTCCTGCCGACCGGCTCCCGCGGGATCCGCTGGTGCTATCCATCAGTAGCATGCGGCGCGGAGGTCGCGCCGGGAAGGCCGCGGGTCGCGACGAGGGCGGCGAGGCGGCGAACGACGTCGGGCGGGAGGTCGAGCTCCTCGCCGACCTCCCACTCCTCGACCGGCGAGCCGTCGACCGCCCGGCGGCGGATGCGGTCGAGGACCGACGGTGGGGCCAGACGTCGAACGGCCTCGTCCCACACCAGGCGCTCCTCCTTGGCCATGGTCAGGACGGTGGCACCGCTCCCGTGCCCGATGCCGCGCTCGACGTGCACCAACTCGTGCGCCAGGACAGCGCGGCGCTCCCGGCGCCCGAGCGAGGCATCGAGGTACACGGTGTCGCGGCCCGCCCGACGGGTCCAGAGCCCCCGCGCCCCGTCGAGGTCGGCGAACCAGAGCTCGACCTCGGGCCGGGCGCGCAGCGCCTGCCATGGCTCCCAGTGATCGTCCATGCCCCCATCATGAGGCCACCCTGTGACAGCGACGGGGGCGGGGAGGACGGGGCGTCAGTCGGAGGACGGGGACGGGCGCCGACGACGGCGGCGGGCCGGGCGCGTCGGCGGGTCGCCCTCCGCCGCGGCCTCCGCCTCGGGCCGGTCGGAGATCCGTGGGGCCCCGTTGACGTCGATCTCCACCACGACCCGGTCGCGGTCCCACAGCAGGTCGATCGGGTGCAGGCCGTAGAGGGCGCTGATGCGCTCGACGGACCTCAGGGCCAGGTTCTTCTCGCCCCGCTCGAGCGCCCCGACGTACGTGCGGTCGATGCCGATCTGCTGGGCCATGCGCTCCTGGCTGAGGCCGAGGCCCTCCCGGTGCCGACGGAGGTTGCGACCGAGGGCCTGTTGCAGCTCGCCTTCCACGGCGGTCAGGGTGGACCCGCGCCACGGATCCGTCGACGGACCGATGAGTCGCACTCGCACGGAGACATTCGTGCGAACTTTGAGTGGGTTGTTCCGCTCCGCGGTCTTTTCCGCTCAAAGTTCGCAGGGGGTAGCCCGGGACCGCGGGGCGGAAGGACGGGTAGCGTCTCGTCCTCCCCATGTCGACCACGCCCATGCCCGTTCCCCCACCGCCGACGCCCGCCCTCGCACCGCCGAGCCTCGACCTCTCCGGGCGGTGGCACGCCCTCGTCGCCGACGACGACCTCCGGCGCACCTGGCTCGACGATACCGACGACGACGGCTGGGAACCGATCGACGTGCCCGGCCACTGGCGGTCGACCCCGGCGTTCGCCGACAGCGACGGCCCCCTCCTCCACCGCACCCGCTTCGCCCACGACCGCCCGGCCCCCGGCGACCGGCACTGGCTGGTCCTGGAGGGCTGCTTCTACCAGGCCGACGTCTGGCTCGACGGCGCCTACGTCGGCGACACCGAGGGGTCGTTCTTCCCGCACGGCTTCGAGGTCACCGACGCCCTGGCCGACCGCACCGAGCACGTGCTCGGGGTCGAGCTGGCGTGCTCCCGCCCGGGCGACCGCCGGGCCAAGCGGAACCTCACCGGGGCGTTCCAGCACTCCGACGCCATCAGCCCGACCCTCAACCCGGGCGGCATCTGGCGGCCGGTGCGCATCGAGCGGAGCGGGCCAGTGCGGGTCCGCCACCTGCGGGTGCTGTGCCGGGAAGCCAGCGAGGAGCAGGCGGTGGTCGGCGTGCGAGCCGTGATCGACGCCGCCGACGGGGGGCCGGTGCGGGTCCGGACGACCGTCGCCGGGGTCGAGCTGGTCGAGGACCACACCCTCGCCGCCGGCGAGAACCAGCTCACCTGGTCGGTCACGGTGCCCGAGCCGGACCTGTGGTGGCCCCACGCCCTCGGCGCCCAGCCGTTGCACGACCTCGTGGTCGAGGTCGGGGTGGCCGACTCCGAGGAGGACGACGCCATCGTCACCCCGAGCGACCGCCGCACCCGGCGCATCGGGTTCCGCCAGGTCGCCCTCCGGGGCTGGACGGCGTCGGTCAACGGCGAGCGCCTCTTCCTCAAGGGCGCCACCTACCTCCCGACCCGGGCGCTGCTGGGCGAGGCCACCCCGGCCGAGGTCACCGCCGACGTGGCCCGGGCCGTCGATGCCGGGCTCGACTGCCTGCGGGTGCACTCCCACATCGGCCACCCGGCGCTGTACGACGCCGCCGACGAGGCCGGCCTCC
>CAYQGF010000047.1:0-15098 GCA_964416885.1 uncultured Iamiaceae bacterium | reverse complement strand
CCCGGCCAGGTCCTTGGCCAGGCCCATCATGTGCTGGCCGTGCTCGTCGGCCAGCACCTTGCGGATCGAGGCCTCGGGCCCGGGTTGCTCGCCCTTGATCGCCGAGGTGACGGTGCGGAGCCGGATCAGCCGCAGCACCTCGTGCTCGACCCAGAGCCGGGCCAGCCGCTGGCGCAGGACCGGGTCGGTGACGCCGCCGGCGTCGCGCACGACGCGGAGGAGGTCCTCGGCGGTCGGGCCCATGCCCCACAGCGCCCCGCCCGACGAGAGCGAGACCCGCTCGTTGCCGAGGGTGACCTTGGCCAGCGTCCAGCCCCGGTCGACCTCGCCGACGAGGTGGTCGGCGGGGAGCCGCACGCCGTCGAGGAAGACCTCGTTGAAGGTGTGGCTGCCGGTCATCTCGATCAGCGGCCGGACCTCGACGCCCGGGGCGTCCATCGGGCACACGAAGTAGGAGATGCCCTGCTGCTTGGGGGTGTCGGGGTCGGTGTTGGTGCGGGCGATCAGGATGCCCCAGCGGGCGTTCTGGGCCAGCGACGTCCACACCTTCTGGCCCTCGATCACCCACTCGTCGCCGTCGCGGGTGGCCCGGGTCGTCAACGAGGCCAGGTCGCTGCCGGCGCCCGGCTCGCTGAAGAGCTGGCACCAGACGTCCTCGCCCGACAGCAGCCGGGGGAGCCACCGGGCCTTCTGCTCGTCGGTGCCGGCGTGGAGGAGGGTGGGGCCGGCCCAGCCGATCCCGATCGGGTTGCTGGGCCGCCGGACGCCCGCCCGCTTCAGCTCCTCGTCGATGAGGATCTGGTGGATGGGGTCGGCGTCGATGCCGTAGGGCGCCGGCCAGTGCGGGGCGACGTAGCCGGCTGCGGCCAGGTCGGGGCCCGACGGTGACGGGTTCTCCGCCAGCCAGTCGCGCACCGCGATCCGGCGCGGGTCGTCGTCACCGGGCAGCTCGAAGTCCACGGCCGGGACCGTCGCGCGTCCTTGACCGGTCGGTCAAGTGGGCGTGCCGGTGTAGATCCACATGTAGGCCTCGTCGCGATGGGGGATACCGGTGGCCGCGAGCGCCGGGCCCCAGTCGCCGGTGACCTCCGGGTTCGACTCCTCCATCCCGTGGTCGGCCACGACGAAGAAGGCGGTGCGGTCGAACGCGCCGGACGCCTCCACGAGGGCCAGCACCTCGCCGATGCGAGCGTCGGTGTCGCGCACGGCCGCGGCGGCGATGTCGGAGTACGGCCCGCCGTGGTGCATCGCGGCGTCGGTGAGCGAGGTGTTGACCCACGTGAACCGGGGCCGCGGGTAGGTGTGGCCCTGGTAGCCGTCGCCCCAGACGCCCTGGGTCAGGGCGATGCCGCTGTGGTCGATGCGGGACATGACCCGGTAGTCCTTCACCGGGCGCACGAACCGCTCGGTGGCGAAGGGCAGCTCCTCGGCGGGCGGGGGCCGGTCCGGGAGCCCGCCGTCGCGGAGGATGTGGAAGGTGCCGAAGCCGGCGCCCCGGTCGCACGGCTCGTTGGCCGACAGGGTGAAGGCGTCGGGCCAGGTGCGCCGCACCGCCTCGTGGATGGTCTCGACCTCGGCCGAGAGGCTGGCCATGGCCCAGGCCCACGTGGCGGGGGAGTTGGTGATCACCTGCTCGCCGGTGGACCGGTCCCACCAGGCGTTGTTGAGCACGCCGTGGTGGCCGGGGTGGGCGCCGGTGAGGATCCCGGTGTGGTTCGGCAGGGTCACCGTCGGGGCCGATGAGAAGGCGCCGTGGCCCATCGTCGTGCCCATCGCCATCAGCCGGGCGATGTTCGGGGCCTCGCCCCGGGCGGCCACGTCGTAGAGGACGTTGGCGTTGCAGCCGTCCATCAGGAACCCGACGACGTGCTCGGGCGCGGCCTCTCGGCGGTCGATCAGGTCCTCCAGGACCTCGCCGTCCTGACGGCGCAGCAGGGCGTCGGGCCGGGGCCGGCCGTTGAGCCCGACGCCGTCGGGGTGGGGGGCGGCGCCCATGAGCGACAGGACGGTGGGCGCCACGTCGACGAGCTTGCAGGCGCGGGGCACCACGCCGCCGGCCCGGACCCCGGCCCCGGCGATGATGAACGGCGCCCGGGCCTGGACGACGCCCATCGAGCCGTGCTCGCCCCGGTGGCCCCCGGCGTCCTCCCAGTTGTGGGCCGCGGTGTGCTGGCAGACGATGTCGGGCGCCGAGGGGTGGTCGAAGACCTGGGCCACCATCTCGTAGGCGAACGGGTAGCTGGTGCGCTCCCGGGTCGGCCAGGGCGTCGCCCGCTCGTCGGCCAGGGGGCTGAAGCGGTCGACGGCCTGGTCGCCGAGCGGGTTGCGCCCCTCGACCAGGGTCTCGGTGAAGCGCCAACCGTGCCCGTCGTCCTCCCGGCGGAACCGGACCCGTCCGTCGACGGAGCGCGCCTCGTAGCCCTCGTCGTCGGCGGTGACGACGAGGTCGACGATCGGCTCCAGGGCCGGGTCGAGCAGGGCGTCGACCGCGGTGGCGACGTGGGCGGGGTCGGGAGCGACGGCAGGCGGGGTGCGCACGCCCGGACGGTAGCCAACCCGGGTGACGTCCCGGGGGGCGGGGGATGGCGCGCCGGTGGCGCCGGGTCAGCCGTCCCGGTCCGTCAGCTCAGCGCCTTGAGGGTCTGCTGGAGCTCCTCGGTGAGGTTGGCCGGGACGAGGTAGCCGTCCTCGTCGCGGATCTCGTCGAAGTGGTCGCGGATGTCCTCGACGGAGAGGCTCTCGGTGTCGGTCCAGCCCTGGGTGACACCGGTGAAGACCCGGGCCACGTGGCCGCCGCCGCAGCTGTAGACCTCGCCGCTCACCGGGCAGTCCTCGTGGGCCAGCCAGGCGACGACGGGGGTCACGAACTCGGGGCCGAGCTTGTCGACCAGCGGGCCGAGGAGGTCCTCGGTCATGCGCGACTTGGCGACCGGGGCGATGGCGTTGGCCTTGATGTTGTTCTTCGCCCCCTCGACCGCGAGCACCCGGGTGAAGCCCACCAGGCCGGCCTTGGCCGCGCCGTAGTTGGTCTGGCCGAAGTTGCCGAAGATGCCGGCGGCCGACGAGGTGTTGACGATGCGGCCGTAGTTGTTCTCCCGCATGGTCTCCCAGGCCGCCTGGGTGACGTAGAAGGCGCCCTTGAGGTGGACGTCGATCACCGGCTCCAGCTTCTCGGCGTCCATGTTCTTGAACGCGGCGTCGCGGAGGATGCCGGCGTTGTTGATGACGATGTCGACCTTGCCCCACTCGTCGAGGGCGGTCTGGACGATCGCCTTGCCACCCTCGGGGGTGGCGACCGAGTCGTAGTTCGGCACCGCCTCGCCCCCGGCGGCCTTGATCTCGTCGACGACCTTCTGGGCCGCGGTGTGCGAGCCGCCCTCGCCGTCGACCGAGCCGCCGAGGTCGTTGACGACGATGAGCGCGCCGCGCGACGCCAGCTCGAGGGCGTGGGAGCGGCCCAGGCCGCCTCCGGCGCCGGTGATGATCGCGACCTTGCCGTCGTAGCCGAGCTCGGCCATGGCTCTCTCCTCGTGGGGACGATGCGTGCGGCGGCGACGCTACCGAGGCGGCGTGTCCCCGGCGAAGCCGACGGGGCCGGGCGGCGGCCGGGCCTAGCGCCGGTTGAGCTTGGCCAGGAGGCGGAGGATCTCCAGGTACAGCCAGACCAGGGTGACGAGCAGCCCGAGGGCGGCGAACCACTCGAGCTCCCGGGGGGCGCCGGCCCGCTCGGCCCGGTCGACGAAGTCGAAGTCGAGGGTGAGGTTGAGGGCGGCGATCACGACCACGACGACGCTGAAGCCGATGCCGACGACGCCGGCCTCGTGGATGAACGGCATGGTGCCGCCGAAGAGGTGCATCACCCACGTGGCGAGGTAGATCAGGCACACCGCGCCGGTGGCCGCGATCAGGCCCAACCGGAACCGCGGGGTCACCCGGATGCGGCCGGTGGCGTACAGCACCAGCATCAGGACGAACACGCCGACGGTGAGGCCGACGGCCTGGAGGACGATGCCGTCGAACTGGGCCTCGTAGGCCTTGGACACGGCCCCGACGAGCAGGCCCTGGGCCACGGCGTAGAGCGGGGCGGTCACCTTCGCCCACTGGGGCTTGAAGAAGGTGGCGATCACCAACCCGAAGCCGACGAGGATCGCGAGGAAGATCCAGGGCGGGATGCTGACGCTCGTCTGCTCGACGATGCGACCTTCGGCGGTGATGACCTGGGTGGTGGTGGTCTCCACCAGGTTCCAGCCGACGATGCCGACCACGGCGACGATGGCGATCAGGACGCCGGTGGCCGTGGCCACGCCCGAGCGGCGCAGCGTGTCCCCACCGGTCGGACGGGGTGGGGGCGGCGGCCAGGGCGAGCCGGGCACGTTGTCGGGGGCCGGCGGGACGGGAGCGCCGGGCTGGCCGGGCCATGCCGTGGGCGGGCTCGTCGCGGTCGTCGGACCGAACTTCTGCGGATCGAGCAGCGGGTTGCTCATGCGGTCAGTCTGCCCGGTCCCGGCCCGGCCCCGGCATCGGACGGGGCGGGGAGGGACGGCGGCGCCTCAGTCGGTGAGGGTGAGGGCGTCGGGCTCGGCGGTGGCGAGCCCGGGGAGGGGCCGGACCTCGCCCTCGTCGCGGGGCCGGCGCAGGGCGGCCCGGGCCCAGGCTGCGGCGGCGAGGCAGGCGGCCCCGCCGAGGGCGACGCCGGCCCGGGGGCCGAAGGTGTCGGCCACCCATCCGACGGTGGGGCCGCCGACGGGGGTGCTGCCGAGGAAGACCATGGCCTGGAGGGCCAGGACCCGGCCCCGGTACTCGGGGGCGGCCCGCATCTGGACGATGGCGGTGGAGGTCGTCATGAAGGCGATCGACGCCATGCCGAGGAGCACGGCCGCGGGGAACGACGCCCACAGCGTCGGGGCCGCCGCCAGCAGCAGCATGGTGACGCCGAACGCCGCGGCCGCGGCGATGATCTGCTCGCCGGTGACGTCGGTGCGGCGGGCGGTCCACAGGGCGCCGACCATCGAGCCGAGGCTCAGCACCGAGAACAGCAGGGTGAAGGTCCCGTCGCTCCCGCCGAGCGGGCCGGTGACCAGCAGGGGCACGGTGACCTGGAAGTTGAAGGCGAAGGTGCCGACGGCGGCCATCATCACCAGGGGCACGAACAGGTCGGGCTTGGAGCGGACGTAGCGCAGGCCCTCGCGGACCTGGCCCTTCCCCTTGGGGGTAGGGGTCGCGGCGTGCAGCTCCTCGGTCCGCATCAGGACCAGCCCGTAGATGACCGCGATGTAGCTGAGCCCGTCGATCAGGAACGCCCAGCCGAAGCCCACGGTGACCACGAGGAGGCCGGCCGCCGCCGGGCCGACGATGCGGGACCCGGTCATGACCGTGCTGTTGAGGCTGACCGCGTTGGCCACCATGTCGTGGGGGACCATCTCGACCACGAAGGCCCGGCGGGCCGGGTTGTCGAAGGCGGTGATGGTGCCCTGGACGAAGGCGAGGGCGTAGATCAGCCCGACGGTGGCGTGCCCGCTGAGGACGACGGCGGCCAGCACGAGGGACTGGGCCATGGCGAAGGCCTGGGTGCGGATCAGCAGCGCCCGCTTGTCGCTGCGGTCGGCGATGCTGCCGGCCCAGGCGCCGAAGAGCAGCACCGGGCCGAACTGGAACGCGGTGAGGAGGCCGATGGCGACCCCGGAGTCGGTCAGCTTCAGGACCAGGAGGGTCTGGGCGACCATCGTCACCCAGGTGCCGGTCTGGGAGATGAGCTGGCCGGAGAAGAAGAGGCGGAAGTTGCGGACGTGGAGGGAGCGGAAGGTGTCGCGGGCGGCGGTGCCCAGTCGTTCGGTCATCGGTGGCGGGTTCTCGGTTCGGTGTCGTGATCGGGGGTGGTCAGGGCTCGTCGGCGGCCAGCGCCTCGAGCAGGGGGAGGACGGCGGCCAGCCGCTCGACCTCGTCGGGGTCGAGGGTGGCCAGGCGGGTGGCGAGCCAGGCATCGCGGCGGCGCCGCATGGCGGAGATGTCGCGGCGGCCGGCCTCGCTGAGCCGGGCCCGGTGGACCCGGCGGTCGTCGGGGTCGCAGGTCTTCTCGACCAGGCCCTCCTCGACCAGCGCGGCCACGGCCTTGGTGATCGTCGGTGGCGCCACCCGTTCGGAGGTCGCCAGGTCGCCGAGGGTGGTCGGGCCCTCCCGGTCGAGGGTGGCCAGGATGCCGAGCTGGGTGAGGCTGTGGCCGTGGGTGGCCTCCTGGCGGATGCGACGCGACAGCCGTCCGACGGCGAGGCGCAGGGCACCGGCCGTGTCGGCCAGGGGCCGGGCCGTGGGGGAGGAGGGCAAGGTCATCAGTTCACCAAACTAACGAATTGGCGTCCGTCTTCCCACCTCCGCACCACCTCCGCCCGAGGGTGCGCCGGTTCGGGGGCATCGCCAGGGGGCGGCTACCTTGCGGTCGTGGCCACGCGTGACGACAGCTCCGAGGTGCTCCGCAAGGGGGACAAGGTCATCCTCACCACCGACCTCCGGGAGGTGCCCGAGGGCACCCCGGGCAAGGTCGTCATGGTCGTCGGGCTGTCGTGGATCCGCTACTGGGTCGCCTTCGAGAACGGCGTGGCCGTCGGCTCGGTCAACCGCAAGCACCTCGCCACCCCGGCGGAGTGGAAGCGACGCCTCGAAGGCGGCGACGAGGTCGCCACGGCCGACGGTGACGCCGGTGCTGCCGCCGACGCGGGCGCCGACTCGGGCGGCGGGGGCGGCTACACCCACGCCGGCATCCTGGTGCCGCAGCTCCTGATCGACCGCAGCAAGGCGGCCCGGGAGCGGCTCGGGGCGTGAGCGCGAGCCGGCACTGCGCCGGAGGCGCCCGGCTGGCCCACTGCGCCGTAGGCGCCCGGCTGACATAGGGTCCTGGCGGTCCGTCACCGTCACCCAGGGGATCCGATGCAGGTCAGCATGCAGCTCAGCTACTCGGGGGGCTTCAAGGAGTCCGCCCAGCAGGTCGTCGAGCTGGAGAAGGCCGGGCTCGACCTGGCGTGGGTCGCCGAGGCCTACGGCTTCGACGGCGTGAGCCTCATGGGCTACCTGGCGGCGATCACCGAGACGGTGCAGATCGCGTCGGGCATCCTGCCGATCTACACCCGGACGCCCACCCTGCTGGCCATGACCGCCGCCGGTGTCGACGAGCTGTCCGACGGGCGCTGCCACCTCGGCCTCGGGGCCTCCGGCCCGCAGGTCATCGAGGGCTGGCACGGCGTCCCCTACGACAAGCCGCTCGCCCGCACCCGCGAGATCGTCGACATCTGCCGCAAGGTGTGGGCGCGGGAGGAGAAGCTCACCGCCGACGGCCCGCTGTACCCCCTGCCGCTGCCGGAGGGGAAGGGCACCGGGCTGGGCAAGCCGCTCAAGATCATCGCCCACCCCGTGCGCTCCCGCATCCCGATCTGGATCGCCTCGCTCGGCCCCAAGAACGTCGAGACGACGGCCGAGATCGCCGACGGCTGGATGCCGCTGTTCTTCCACCCCGAGAAGGCCAAGGACGTCTGGGGCGACGACCTGGCCCGGGGGGCCGAGAAGCGCAGCGCGGACCTCGGCCCGCTGATGATCAACGCCGGCGGCATCGTGGCCATCGGCGACGACGTCGCGTCGATCCGGGACTTCGCCCGGCCGATGATCGCCCTCTACGTCGGCGGCATGGGGGCGAAGGGCCGCAACTTCTACAACGACCTGGTGTGCCGGTACGGCTTCGAGGCCGAGGCGGCCGAGATCCAGGACCTCTACCTCGCCGGCAAGAAGCAGGAGGCGGCGGCCAAGGTGCCCGAGGCCCTGCTGGAGGCCACCTCGCTCTGCGGCCCCGAGGGCTACGTCAAGGAGCGCATCGCCGCCTTCGGCGCAGCCGGCGTGACCCACCTCAACATCATCCCGGTCCCCACCGGTGACCAGACCCAGGCCGACGTCGTCAGCCAGGTCAAGGAGTGGTGCCAGGACGTCTAGTCCCGGACGTCGGGGTCGTCCTTGCTGAGGTAGATGAGCGGGATGCTGGCCACGCTGACCAGCCCCTTCACCCAGAGGTTGACCCAGAAGATGCTCCAGACGGTCGCCCACGGGAGGCCGTCGGTGCCCAGGATGCCGATGGGGGCGAAGGCGCCCATCGCGAACACGATGTTGTCGACCGGCACGCTCACCGCGTTCGACGCCAGCACCCGCAGCCACTGGAACCGACGGGTGATGCGGGTGACGACGAAGTGGTACACCTCGGTGTCGATCAGCTCGCTGATCACCATGGCGGCCATCGAGGCCAGCACGATCCGCCAGATCGGCCCGAGGATCGCCTCGTACTCGTCGCCCAGGCCCCACGACGGGTCGCTCTCGACGCTCGCCGTCCAGCCCAGGTAGGCGGCGAGGAACAGGTTCACCCCGGCGCAGGTGAAGATCAGGGTGCGGGCGGCGGCGCGGCCGGCGACCTTGTGCACCACGTCGCGCAGGGTGAAGGTGAGCGGGTACACGAAGGTCCCCATGTCGACGCCCTGGCCCCACACCCGTCCGATCTTGAGGCTGGTGACCTGGGCGATCACCTGGGCCCCGGCATAGGCGCCGATGGCCACCACGGCCGCCCGGCGCACCGTGGGGGCGGATGCCGGCTCGGGGGAGGGACGCGCCTCGGCCTCGACTGCGGTCACGTCAGCTCCTCGGTTTTGGTGAGGCGGGTGGTCCGACACCGCCGCCCGGGAGCGCTTCTCCCGAGCCGTCCGATCTTGGCAGACGGGGCTTGATCCTCACGCAACGTCAGGTCGTACCGTCACCGCCATGGCAGACGGGACGGCACGCTCGGCCGGCGGGCGCAAGGTCGGCGAGGTCGCCGAGGCGACGGGCCTGACGGTACGGACACTGCACCACTACGAGGAGATCGGCCTGCTGGTCGCCTCGGGGCGCACCGCGGGCGGCCACCGGCTCTACTCGCCGGCCGACATCGAGCGTCTCTACCGCGTGTGCCTGCTCCGCCGTCTCGGCCTGCCGCTCGACGAGATCGCCTCGGCGCTCGACGACCCGGCGTGGGACACGCGTGCCGCCCTCGTCCGGCACCGCGTCGAGCTCGAGCGGCGGATGGCCGCCGAGGCGCAGCTTCGCACCCACCTGGCCCGCATGGAGTCCGCCCTGGGCTCGGGGCTGCCGACCGACGACCTGCTCGGGGTCGTGGAGGAGATGACAATGCTCGACACCACCGTCCAGAAGCGCATCGGGATCCTCGTGTACGAGGACCTCGAGGGCATGCACGACTGGCTCGTGCGAGCCTTCGGGCTCGGCCCCGGGACGATCACCCGCGACGGCGGCGCACCCGTCCACGTCGAGATCCAAGCCGGTGACGGCGTCCTCTGGCTCCACCCCTCCTATCCCGACATGGGCTACACCTCGCCCCGCACCGCCGGCACCGTCACGGCCATGACCGCGGTGATGGTCGACGACGTCGACGCCCACGTCGCCCACGCCCGGGCCGAGGGAGCGGAGATCGTCTACGAGCCGGTCGACCAGCCCTACGGCTACCGGGAGTACTCCGCCCGCGACCCCGAGGGCGGCTTCTGGAGCTTCATGACCCCGCTCGGCTGAGCCCGACGGGGCCAGGCCTCAGATCGGGGGCTTGCCCTGAGCGTTCCGCGCCGTGTTGAGGATCTCCTTGCAGGTCTCGCAGACCGGGTAGCGGCCGGGGTCCCGGGTCGGCACCCAGGTCTTCCCGCACAGGGCGGTGACCGGCGTGCCGGTGATGTAGGCCTCGGTCACCGCCGACTTGGGCAACACGATGTGGGTGAAGCGGTCGTGGTCGCCGTCGTCGGTGGTGGGGCGGACGTCGAGGTCGGTCTCCTCCACCGGCGCCGGGGCGAGCGTGGGGATGTCCGTCATGACGGTCACCGGACCGGTGTCGCGGCGCGGCCGAGGGCGGCCTCGGCCTCGGCCACGAAGCGGGCCACCAGCTCGCCGGCGGGGACGAGCTCCGTGATGGCGCCGGCGCCCTGGCCGGCGGGCATGAACTCGCGGTCGGGGTCGACGTCGGTGGCGTCGGGGCCACCGCCCAGGTGGTTGGCGCCCTCCTCCATCGACTTGATCACCTGGTAGGGGAAGGGCTCGGGGGTGCCGCCGGCCTGGTCGAAGGCCTCGGTGTAGGAGTTCCGCACCACCCGGCAGGTCTTCCCCGTGTAGGCCCGGGTGATGACCGTGCCGTCCTCCTGGAGCCCGAGGAGGGCGTCCTTGTAGCCCGGGACGGTGTGGGCCTCCGGCGTGGCGATGAACCGGGTGCCGACCCACACGCCGTCGGCCCCGAGGGCCAGGGCGGCGGCCAGGCCCCGGCCGTCGCTGATGCCGCCGGCGGCGACCACCGGCACCTTGTCGCCCACCGCGTCGACGACCTGCGGGACGAGGGCGAAGGTGGCGACCTGTCCGGTGTGGCCGCCGGCCTCGGTGCCCTGGGCCACGACCAGGTCGCAGCCGGCCTCGACCGCGGCGACGGCATGGCGCACCTTGCCGCACATGTTGACGACGAGCAGGTTGAGCTCGTGGCACAGGTCGACCACGTCGCGGGGCACGCCGAGGCCGGCCACGTAGACGGTGGCGCCGCCCTTGGCGATGTCGCGGATCTTGGCCTCGAAGTCCTGCGGCGCGGCGGTGAGCAGGTCGACGCCGAAGGGCTTGGACGTCTGCTCCCGCACCGTCGCCATCTCCTCGACGAGCTGGGGGTGGCCCATGGTGGAGGCACCGATGCAGCCGAACCCGCCGGCCTCCGACACCGCCGCCACCAGCTCGGCGTAGGACACCCCGCCCATGCCGGCGAGCATCACCGGGTGCTCGACGTCCAGGATCTCGGTCAGCCGCGTGCGCATGCCGTCCACCCTAGGCGTCTTGACCGCCCGGTCAACTCCCGGGTCGACCAACCCCAGTTGGTGTCAGACACCATCTCGCGGTGACGGATGTCACCACACTTGGTGTCTGACACCATCTCGAGACTGGGGGTCAGGAGACCTCGTCGGCGGCCCAGGCCTTGAGCCGCTTGTAGTCGACCTTGCCGTTGGGGGCCCGGCCGATCGTGCCGATCGGCAGGACCCGCTTGGGCGCCTTGTAGGCGGCCAGCCGCCCCTTGACGTGGGCGATCACGTCGGCCTCGTCCAGGCTGGCCTCGGGGCCGAGCTCGACCACCGCGGTGATCGCCTCGCCGAAGCGGTCGTCGGGGAGCCCGACGGCCACGGCGTCGACGATGGCGGGATGGAGCTTGAGGGCCTCCTCGACCTCCTCGGGGAAGACCTTCTCGCCGCCGGTGTTGATGCACACCGACCCCCGGCCCAGCAGGGTGATGCTGCCGTCGGCCTCGACCTGGGCGAAGTCGCCGGGCACGGAGTACCGCTTGCCGTCGACGGTGACGAACGTGGCGGCCGACTTGGCCTCGTCCTTGTAGTAGCCGACGGGCTGGAAGCCCCCGACCGCGACCCGGCCGATCTGGCCCGAGCCCGGCTCGACGTCCCGGAGGTCCTCGTCGAGGACCCGGGTGTTCTCGCCGACGGTGAACTTGGCCGTCTGGGCCTCGGCGCCGGCGGCGCTGACCGACTGGCCCATGCCGACCGCCTCCGAGGAGGAGAAGGCGTCGATGATCAGCGCCCCGGAGACGTGGCCGAGCAGCTCCTGCTTGACCGGCTCGGAGAACATGACGCCCGAGGACGTGATGGCGGCGAGCGAGGCCAGCGACCAGCGGTCGGGCTCGGCGGCCAGGGTCCGGTTGATCGGCTTGGCGAAGGCGTCGCCCACGATGGCGATCAGGTTGACGCCCTCGCGGTCGATCGTGTCGAGCAGCTCGGGGACGTCGAGGTTCCGGGCCTCCAGGGTGACGCAACTGCCCCCGCCGGAGAGGGTGATCAGCTGGGTGAAGCAGCCCGTGCCGTGCATCAGCGGACAGGCCGGGAGCCCGACCATGCCCGGGGCGACGGTCCGCTCCCGGATGATCGCCAGGTCGGCCTCGCCCTCCCGGACCCGGGGGTCGACGGCCGAGCCGGCCAGGTTGCGGAACAGGTCGTCCTGGCGCCACATGACGCCCTTGGGCATCCCGGTGGTGCCCCCCGTGTAGAGCATGTAGAGGTGGTCGCCGCTGCGGCCCCACGGACCGGCGGCCCGCGCCGGGTGGCTGCTGGCGGCGTCCTCGTAGGGCGTGGCCCACTCGGGGCACGGACCGGCGCCGTCGTCGACCCACAGCCACACCCGCACGCCGGGCACCCGGTCGCGGACCCGCTCGATCGTGTCGACGAACGAGCCGTGGAACACGACGGCGACGGCGTCGGCGTTGTCCCACAGGTACACCAGCTCGTCGTCGGCGTAGCGGTAGTTGGTGTTGACCGGGGCCAGGCCGGCCTTCCACGCCCCGTATACCGACTCCAGGTACTCCGGGCAGTTGTAGAGGTACTGGGCGACCTTGTCCTGCTCGGCCACCCCGGCCTCGAGCAGGGTGTGGGCCACGCCGTTGGCCCGCTCGTCGAACTGCTGCCACGTGAACCGCCGGTCGCCCTGGGCCTGGGCCAGGGCGTCGGGGAGCTGCTCGGCCACGACCTCCCACACATCGGCGAAGTTCCATCCGTTGACGGCCATGGGCGTGCGGCTCCTCAGAGATCGGGTGCGGGGGTGACGGGTCGGGGGCGGCCGGAGTGTAGGACGGCTCGGCCGCGGCCTCCGAGCGACGTGGCTCCCGTTCCGCGCCGGGCCGAGGTCAGCGGTAGGACCCGGGGCCGGTGAAGGCGCCGCGGCGCCAGCGGTGGGGGGTGAGGAGCAGGGCGCGGGGGTAGTCCTCGAACAGCCAGCGGGCGAAGTTGCGGCGGACCCAGGGGGTGGAGCCGGCGATGCGGACCGCGGCCTCGGCGCCCGGCCGGCTGCGCAGCAGGGGGAGCAGACGGGCCGCCATCCGGTTGTCGCGGGCCAGGGTGCGGCGCAGGTCGGCCTCGTACCGGACGGCGATGGCCTCGGTCCCGCCGCCGGCGAGGATCGCCTCGGCCGCCGCCATCCCGGTCTCGAGGGCCTGGCCGATCCCCTCGCCGGTCAGCGGGTCGCACGCGGCGGCGGCGTCGCCGGCGAAGAGCACCGGCCCCGCCGTGAGCGGCAACTGGCCCAGCCGGGCGGGGATGGGCCAGGCCCGCACCGGTCCGGCCGGCTCCCAGTTCTCGCCGAGCGCCTGCCGCAGCGCCGGCCGTTGGAGCAGCGAGCGCCACACCTCGCCCATCTCCTGCACCCCGACCGGTCCGCCCCGGTGGATCCCGAGGCCGGCGTTGACCATGCCGTCGCCGAGCGGGAACGACCAGGCGTAGCCGGGCAGGACGTCGGGCTCGAACCAGATCCACAGCCCGTCGCGGGCCGGCCCCTCGACGCCGGTGAGGTACTGGCGGAAGGCGTGGCACTCGCCCCGGTAGCCGGGCTCGCCCTGCCCGAGCAGCTTGCGCAGCGGCGACCACATGCCGTCGGCGGCGACGACGTGGCGGGCCCGCACCGTGCCCAGGTCGACCACCGAGGCGACGAACGGTCCGTCCTGTCGGCCGGCCCGGCCCGCGGCCCCGCCCGCCTCGCCGTCGGAGACGACGCGGCACAGGGCATGGCCCTCGTGCACGACGGCACCGGCCCGACGGGCGGCCGCGACGATCGCCGGGTCGAGGTCGGTGCGGCGCGCCACCGCGGCATACGTGCCGCCGCCGCCCGGGAAGGGGAGGGCGCGGACGGCGCCCGTGGGCGTCACCACGTTCACCTCGTCGACCCGTCGCCACGACGGCACCTCGTCGGGGTCGACGCCCAGCTCCTCCAGCCGCTGGAGGCAGCCCGAGGTCAGTCCGTCGCCGCAGATCTTGTCGCGGGGGAACGTGGCCTTGTCGACCACGACGACCTCTCGCCCGGCCCGGGCCAGCACCGTCGCCGCCGCCGCACCGGCCGGGCCGGCCCCGACCACCAGGACGTCGACGGCGAGGTCGACCTCGGCCCCCGGCGGGGCGCACACGGTGTCGGTCACGTGGTGGCGAGCAGCTCGTCCCAGCCGGCGCGCAGGCCGGCGACGAGGCGCTCCGGCTCGGTGACCGCGGCGGGGTCGACGTTGACGCCGATGTGCAGGGTGTCGAGGTAGCTGAGCAGCGTGAGGTTGGCGGCGGCACCGGTGAGGGGGCCGAGGGCGTAGAGGGCCTCGACCTGGCCGCCGGCGGTGAAGATCGGGATCGGTGCCCCCGGCACGTTGCTCGTCACCAGGTCGACCCCCTTGAGCATCGCCCCGAACAGGCCGGTGCTCACCGACGTCGGCAACCGCCGGAGCAGACCGGCCATCGGCTCGACGAAGCCGAGCGACGGCTCCCCCCGCTGGTCGAGCACCAGGTCGTGGAGCACCTGCATCCGCTCGACCGGGTCGGCCACGTCGAGGGGGATCGGGAACCGGGCCGGGACGAAGGCGTTGCCGGCCAGGTCCTCGGTGCCCTCGTCGCGCACGTTGATCGGCATCGTCATGCGCAGGGCCTCGACCGGCGCGCCCAGCTCGGCGTGGTAGCGGGCGAACCCGGCCGCGGTGGCGGCGACGAAGGCGTCGTTGAGGGTGGCGCCGGCGGCCTTGGCGGCCCGCTTGGCGTCGTCCATCGGGACCTCGATGGTGTCGAAGCGCACCGAGAGCGACCGCTCCGTCATCAGCGGCGACAGGGGGGCGGTGGCGGGGGCGGCCAACCGGGCCACCGACTCGACCGTCTCCCGCACCCGCCGGGCCGTGCCCACCGGGTCGCTCACCGCGGCGCCGGCGGCCGAGGCGGCCGAGCCCACGATCGTCGTCCCCGAGCGGCTGGCGATGCCGAGGGCCCGACGTTGCTCGTGGGCGATGGCGTCGACCCACCGGGACGCCTGGGACATCACGAACGCCTCGGGTGCGTCGGGCAGCTCCTCGGGGTCGGCCTCGCGCTCCAGCTCGAACATGATCAGGGCCAGCTTGATGCTGCCCACGCCGTCGGTGATGGCGTGGTGGACCTTCATCACGAGGGCCGCCCGGTCGCCCTCCATGCCCTCGATCAGCGTGGCCTCCCACAACGGCCGGGCCCGGTCGAAGCCGGCCATGGCGATCGGGTGGGCCATGTCGAGCACGCTGC
>CAYQGF010000046.1:0-15115 GCA_964416885.1 uncultured Iamiaceae bacterium | reverse complement strand
GCCCCGACGACATCACCCTCACCGACGTCGGCCCCCGGGAGGGCGGCTACCGGCTCGTCGGGGGGCGGGACGAGACCGGCGACCCGTGCGTGATCCTCTTCCGGCTCCGTCAGGAGGTCACCGGCCAGTGCGGGGTGAGCCGGGGGGAGGCCGACCGGGGCGAGGAGGGTCGGTACACGATCACCTCCGCCACGCTCGACGACGGCACGACCGCGGTGTTCGGTCCGGTCCCCGACGGCACGGCGACGGTGGTCCTGTCGCTGGGCGACGGCAGCGAGCCCGAGGTCGACGTCCAACGCGACGACGACGCCGACGTCTCGTTCTTCCTCCACCTGACCGAGGAGGAGGTCACCGGCTCCGCCACCTTCCTCGGAACCGATGGCGAGCCGGTCCCCGAGCCGGGCTAGCCTGGTCCCGTCATCGTGAGCGGCTCGGGCCTCGGCCCGGGTCCGGCAACCTGGGACGGACACCCAAGGTGCCTCCCGCCTCGGCGGGGATGTGGCCGGTACGCCGGCAACGAAGTGTCCGGGCTCGCCCGGCGCAGGTACCCGGGGCCCGTCCCTCCGACAGCAGCGAGGAGGCGAGAGATGAGCGACACGGCTGACGCGGGACCGACGTCCGACCGTGCCCCGACGGCCGGCACCGTGGCCGACATCGGCCCCTCCGCGCTGGCCAAGCCGGCGTGGACCGGACCGCACGCCAGCACCCTCCCGGCCTCGGGGGCGTGGCGGCCGAGCGACCCGACGGGCGACCGCCAGTTCCTCCGCACCTTCGTCGACCGGGTCTTCGTGCTGGAGGGCGGGGGCCAGCTCCAGGACGTCACCCTCGCCTTCGAGACGTGGGGCACCCTCGACGCCGACGCCTCCAACGCCGTGCTCGTCTGCCATGCCCTCACCGGCGACAGCCACGCCGCCGGGCCCCAGGGCCCCGGCCACCCGACCCCCGGCTGGTGGGACGGGCTGATCGGCCCCGGTCGGGCCATCGACACCGACCGCTGGTTCGTCGTGTGCGCCAACGTGATCGGCGGCTGCCAGGGCAGCACCGGGCCGGCGTCGCCCCGGCCCGACCGGCCCGGCCGCTACGGCTCGGAGTTCCCCGTGGTGACGATCCGCGACATGGTGCGCACCCAGGCTCGGTTGGCCGACGCCCTCGGCATCGCCCGCTGGGCCGCGGTCGTCGGCGGGTCGATGGGCGGCATGCAGGTCCTGGAGTGGGGCGTGATGTTCCCCGACCGGGTGCGCGCCCTGGTCCCGATCGCCACCTGCGCCGCGGCCACGGCCCAGCAGATCGCCTACTGGAGCACGGGTCGCCGGGCCATCGCCCTCGACCCCCGCTGGCACGACGGCGACTACTACGACGCCCCGCCGGGCGAGGGCCCCCACGGCGGGCTGGCGGTCGCCCGGATGATCAGCCAGATCACCTTCCGCACCGACCGGGTCTTCACCGACAAGTTCGGACGGGACGAGGTCGAGCCGTTGTCGGGGGAGTTCGACCTGTGGCAGCGGTTCCAGGTCGAGCGGTACCTCGAGCACCACGGCGACAAGCTGATCCGTCGCTTCGACGCCAACAGCTACCTGCTGCTCACCAAGGCGATGGACCTCCACGACCTCGGCCGGGGCCGGGGCGGCCTGGCCGCCGCCCTCGGGCGCATCCGGGCGCCGCTGTTGGCGGTGGGCATCACCAGCGACGTCCTCTACCCCCCGTACCAGTCGGCCGACCTGGTCGACGCGCTGTCCGCCCAGGGCCACGACGCTCGCTACGCCGAGATCGACAGCCCCCACGGCCACGACGGCTTCCTCATCGAGGACGAGCAGGTCGCCAACCTGCTCGCCCCCGTCCTCGCCGACCTGGCCAAGCAGGAGAACCGATGACCGACGCCACCGAGCCGACCGCACCGCCGGGGCCGGCCGCCCCCCACCCCGACACCGTCGCCGTGCGCAGCGGCCGGGCCGGCAGCGACCCGGCCCTGGCCCCGGTCATCTGGGCCAGCTCGACGTTCGTGTCGCCCGACGTCGACACCGCCCACCTGGCCGCCACCTCGATCGGCAGCGACCGCTTCTACTCCCGCTACGGCAACCCGACGATCAACGACTTCGAGCGGGCCGTCGCCGACCTGGAGGGGGCCGAGGCGGCGCGGGCCTACGGCTCCGGCATGGGTGCGGTCACCGGCGTGGTCCTCGGGCTCTGTTCGAAGGGCGACCACGTCGTCGTCTCCCGGCAGGTCTATGCCGCCACCCAGCTCGTGTTCCAGGTGATGTGCCCCCGCTTCGGCATCGACGTCACGTTCGTCGACGGCACCGAGCCAGGGGCGATGGCCGCCGCCGTCGTCCCCGGCAAGACGATGCTGGTGTGGGCCGAGACGCCGGCCAACCCCCGCCTCGACCTGGTCGACCTCGACGAGCTGGGCGCCATCGCCGGCCCCATGACCGTCGTCGACTCGACCTTCGCCACCCCGTTCGGCCAGCGCCCCCTCGACCACGGCGTCGACATCGTCGTCCACTCGGCCACCAAGGCCATGGCCGGTCACAACGACGCCACCCTGGGCGTGGTCGCCACCAGCGCCGAGCTGGTGCAGTGGCTCACCGGCTTCGCCGTCCTCCAGGGGGCGGTGGCGTCCCCGTACGACGCCGCCAACGGGATCCGGGGACTGCGCACGCTGCCGGTCCGGTTCGCCCGCCAGACGACGTCGGCCCTGGAGCTGGCCCGGTGGCTGGAGAAGGACGGTCGGGCCGTCGAGGTCCGCCACCCCGGGCTGGAGTCGCACCCGCAGCACGAGCTGGCCGTCCGCCAGATGCGGGAGACCGGCGGCCTCGTGTGCTTCGACCTCCCCGGAGGCCTCGCCGCCGGGCGCCGCTTCGTCGAGGCCCTGGAGCTGGCCCAGCTGGCGACCTCGCTCGGCGGGCCCGAGACGCTCGTGACCCATCCGGCGTCGACCACCCACGTCAACCTGCTGCCCGAGGAGATGGAGGCGGCCGGCATCGGCCCGGGCACGATCCGTCTGTCGGTGGGCCTGGAGCACCCTGACGACATCCGGGCCGACCTGGCCCAGGCCCTCGACGCGGTCGACGCCCTCGACTGACGGGGAGGGGCCCCGGCGTGCCGGAGATGATCGAGGTCGAGCTGTACCGGCGGGTCGCGGACCGGGCGGTGGGGCGACGCGTGACCCGGGTCGACGCCCCTGACGCCTGGTTCGCCAAGGGCACGACGCCCGCCGAGCTGGCGGCCGCGCTCACCGGCGCCACCGTCGAGGGCACCCGCCGGCGCGGGAAGCTGCTCCTGATCGACACCGACGGACCGGTCCTCGGGCTCCGGTTCGGCATGACGGGACGGCTGCTGGTCGACGGGACCGGCCCGATCGAGAAGCTGGAGTACGGACCGGCGCGTGACGACCCGGCCTGGCACCGCTTCGCCCTGGGCTTCGCCGACGGCGGCGGGTTGACGATGGTCGACCCCCGACGGCTCGGCGGTGTCAGCCTCGACCCCGACGAGGAGGCGCTCGGCCCCGACGCCGCCACGGTCGGCCCGGCCGCCCTGCGGGACCTGCTGGGCCGGTCGTCGGTCGCGCTCAAGGCGCGACTCCTCGACCAGGCCCGGCTGGCCGGCGTCGGCAACCTCATCGCCGACGAGACGCTGTGGCGGGCGGGGCTGGACCCGGCCCGACCGGCCGACAGCCTCACCGACGGCGAGGTGCGGCGCCTCCATCGCCACCTCCGGGCGACGATCGCCCTGCTCACCGAGCGGGGCGGGTCCCACACCGGGGACCTCCAGGACCAGCGCAGCCGCGACGGTCGCTGCCCCCGGTGCCACCGACCCCTCCAGCGGCGGACCATCGGCGGTCGGACCACCTACTCCTGTCCCCGCCACCAGCACTGAGGTCCGGCCGGGCCCTGCTGCTGGCCGATGGCGGGGCACCAGTAGCATCGGCAGATCGTGACCGTGGACCGCCTCCTGTCGCCCCGTCGCGCCCTTGGCGCGCTGCTGGTGGTCGTCGGCCTCGTCGCGTTCGGGGCTGGGCTGGGGCCGGGCCTGGCGGTCGGTCCGGGGGGAGCGCCGGCGGCGGCTGCGGTCGTGGGTCGCCAGACCGACCCGTTCGCTCCCGACGACGGCGCCCCGGTGACCGAGACGTCCGACCCCGCGGCGACGGCCCCCACCGACGCGTCGGCGTCTACCACCGGCCCGGCGACCGACGACGGGACCACCGGCACCGGAGCGACCGCGGCCGAGCAGGACGCTGCGGTCGACGACGCCCAGGCCCAGGCCGACGCCGACCTCCGCAGCGTGTGGGTCGTCGTCGCCGGGCTGGCCGCCACCGCCGTCGGGTTGCTGGTCCTGCTGGTGCTCTACGTGTGGGCCACCAACCCCCGTCGGGCGGCGTCGCGCCGGGCCATCCTCCTCGCTCGGGCCGAGGCCCGGGCCGATCGGCGGGCCGGCCGGGCGCCCGACGACAGGTTCGACGACGAGGACGACGACTGGGCCCCCCTGGCCGAGGCCGACGACCGGGACCGGGACCGGGACGAGCCGGCGGACGAGGCCGTGCCGGTCGCCCCGGCCGCCCGGACCGCCGCGGCCATGGCGTCCGGGGCCTCCGCCCCCGTGGCCCGTCCCTCGCCCCGTGGCCCGGCCGACGAACCCGACGGGGACACGCGGCCCGCCGTGCCCCCCGCGGCGGCGGCCGCCGTGCCCGCAGCGGTGCTGACCCGGGACCCCGAGCCGGTCGACGGTGAGGGCATCCGGCTGATCGGCACGGCCGGGGCCGCCGCCGGGCCGACGGCCGTGCCCGGCGTCCCGGTCCGGCCGGAGGCGGTCAGCCCGCCGGTCACCAAGGCCCGTTCGGCGCGGCCGGCCCGGGCCCGGCCCGACCGGGCCGGCGCGAAGGCCGGGACGGCGCCGGCCAAGGCCGGTCCACCCCCCGGCCCGGCCGAGGGGGACGAGACCGTCCGCATCGTCCCGCCACCCCCGGCCGACCGACCCCCACCACGGTCGCTCATCGACACCCCGCCGCCGCGGCGTCGGCCCCGTCGGGTCGACGCGCCGGCCAAGAAGCTGGCCACGCCCGATGCCGAGCGGGTCCTCGTCCGGCCCGGCCAGACCCCGGTGCGGGTCCCGCCGACATCGCCCCCCGATCCGCCGCCGGAGCGCGCCGCGGCCGAACCCTCGGTCGACGACGCCGGCCCGGCCGGCGACGACGGATAGGGTCGCCCCCATGGCCGAGGAGCTCGATGTCGACGCCATGATCGCCCGCTTCCAGGAGCGGGCCCAGGCGGTGAAGAAGCGCAACCTGCCGCCGGTCGCGGGGCCCGAGCGCACCCGGCTGGTGCAGCAGGCCCAGGTCGACTTCCAGGACTTCGCCATCGTCGGCGACGCCGAGGGCAGCGTCGAGGACGGCATCCTCACCCTGCGGGTCGACCTCCGCCCCGCGCAGGGCTAGGCCCGACCATGGTGGAGGTCGGGGCGGACCGGGAGGCCCGCACCGCGGCCGCCATCGACGTCGCCAACGAGCCCGACCCCGACCGGGTCCGGTTCCGGGGCGAGGAGGGCCCGCTCCAGCAGACCCTCGGCCGGCTGGCGGCCGGCTGGGTCGACCGCCTCGACCCGGCGGCGACGCCGGCCCAGCGGCTGGCGGCGCGGGCGCACCACCTCCGACGTTGGGAGCGGCCCCGTTCCGCCTACCCGGAGGGTCGGGCCGGGTACTTGCGGTGGCGGCGTGACGCCAAGGCGGTCCACGCCGAGGAGGTCGCGGCCCTGCTGGCCGCCCACGGGTGGGACGAGGACACGATCGCCACGGCGGGCCGGCTGGTCCGGAAGGAGGGGCTCGGTCGGGACCGGGCGGCCCAGGTCCACGAGGACGCCGTGTGCCTGGCCTTCCTCGAGGTCCAGCTCGACGACGCGGCCCGCCGCATGGGTGACGACAAGACCGTCGACGTGCTCCGACGGACGGCCCGGAAGATGAGCCCCGAGGCGTTGGCCCACGCGGCCGGGTTGCCCTACTCCGACCACGGTCGGGCGCTGCTCGAGGTCGCTCTGGCCGAGGAGGCCGCCGGCGGGTGAGCCTCAGGTCGTCGGCGCGGTCGTGGTGGCGGTCGCGCCCGCGGCCCCGGGCGCGGCCCGGCGGCGCTCCGGCACCACGACCAGGTCCAGGAACACCATCAGCCCGATCGTCGTGAGCGCCCCCTCCAGCGCCCGCCGGAAGTAGTGCGCCACCGAGGCGGCGATGTCGGAGGGCAGGCCGATGGCGAGCACCTCCCGCAGCGGGCCCTCGGCCGCGCAGGCCAGGGTGAGCACCACCAGGCCGACGTAGGTCGCGGCTCGGGCCCTCCACGGGCGGGGGGCGAGCGCCCAGCCCCGCTCGTCGCGGTGCAGCCCGTAGACGAGGTCGACGATGGGGGCGAAGAGGGCGATGCCGGCCCAGGTCTCGACCTGGAGGTCGAAGAACACCGCGAGCGACTGACCCACGTCCTGGCCGAACACGGCGCGCCACGCCGCGTACGTCCCCGACCAGCCCGACAGGGGCATGATCGCCACGATCACCGCCAGGTAGGCCAGACGGCGGTGGGCGACGCTCACCCGAGCACCTCGTTGGAGGGGGCGAGGTCGGCGGCGGTGCGACGGCGCAGCACGATGTCGAGGTAGAGCGCCAGGGCGATGATCGAGATCGGTGCCTCGACGTTGGTGCGGACGAACGCGAACAGGCTCTGGCCGGCGTCCTCCCCGAGCAGCCAGATGCAGAAGTCGCGGAAGAAGCCCTGGCACATGATCGTGACCACCAGGAGCGTTCCGCCGTAGAACAGGACCCGAGCGACCCACGGCTTCACGGCAACCTCCGCCTCGTCGCGGGGCGTCGTTGCCCCGGTCGGGACCCGAGGGTAGGGGCGGCCCCGGTCCCCGGACAATGCGCCCGACCTCGGTGGGGCCGCGCTCTGGCTATCGTCCGGCCCGTGCGCGCCCTCTGCCGACCCGTCGTCGGGGCGTCGGCCTCCTCGTGACCGTCACCGCCACCCTCCTGGTGTCCTGTCCGGACCGGCCCGGCATCGTCGCCGCCGTCACCGCCTTCGTGGCGGGCCGGGGCGGCAACATCGTCGACCTCCAACAGCACACCGACCGCACCGACGGGGCGTTCTTCCAGCGGGTCGAGATCGATCTGGCCGACGTCGACCTGTCCCGCACCGAGCTGGCTGCGGCCTTCGCCCCGGTGGCGGAGCGCTTCGGGATGCGCTGGTCGTTGCGGTTCGGCGACGAGCGGCCCCGGACGGCGATCCTGGCGTCGAAGGAGCCCCACTGCCTCCAGGACGTGCTCACCCGGTGGCGCACGGGGGAGCTGGACCTCGATGTCGCGGCCGTGGTGAGCAACCACCCCGACCACGAACCCCTGGCGAGGTGGTTCGGCGTGCCGTACCACCACCTCCCGATCGAGGGGGGCGACAAGGCGGGGCAGGAGGAACGGTTGGCGGCGCTGCTGCGCTCGCTCGGGGTCGACCTGGTGGTGCTGGCCCGCTACATGCAGGTGCTGTCGGCCGGGTTCTGCGAGGAGTGGCGGGAGCGGATCATCAACATCCACCATTCCTTCCTCCCGGCCTTCCAGGGGGCGCGCCCGTACCACCAGGCCCACGAGCGGGGCGTGAAGGTGATCGGCGTCACCGCGCACTACGCCACCGCCGAGCTGGACGACGGCCCGATCATCGACCAGGACGTGTTGCGCGTCAGCCACCGTGATGCCGTGGACGACCTGCGCCGCAAGGGCCGGGACCTCGAGGTCGCCGTGCTGGCCCGGGCGGTGCGGGCCCACGTGGGGCACCGGGTGCTGGTCTACGGCCGCCGCACCGTGGTCTTCGAGGACTGACCCGGGCGACCGTCGGGCTCGGTCGCCGCCTCCCGACCCATCCCGAGTGGGGCCCGGGGGCCGACCGTGCTACGGTCAGCGCTCCCGCGGACGTAGCTCAGCTGGTAGAGCATCACCTTGCCAAGGTGAGGGTCGCCGGTTCGAATCCGGTCGTCCGCTCCAAGAAACCCCAGGTCAGGCCCCCTCTTCGGAGGGGGCCTGACGCCTTTCCGGCGATCGTTACCGCGGTCCGTACCGCGATGTCACACCCGGTGCAACGATGCCCGTCATGGCCAAGCGGCGCACGGAGCGTGGAGAGGGGTCGGTCCAGTACTACCGGGGCGGCTGGGGGCTGACCTTGTGGGTCGACGGTTGCCGCCGGTTCAAGCGCCACCGCGCCCCCCCCGACACACTCCAGGGGTGCCGAAGGCGCCCTTGACCGATGGCGTGCCCAGCTGGCCCTCGGGGTCGACCGCATGACCCTGTCGCAGCTCCTCGACGCCTACGTCGAGCACGCCGGCCCCGGCTGGTCCCCCGGGACGCTCCGGCAGGTGCCTGCCACCCGGGCCGCCCTCCTGGTCCACCTTGGCGACGTCCCCGTCGACACCATCCGTCTCCCCGTCTCCGCCATCTGGAGGCCGCCTACGCGGCGATGCTGGCCGAGGGGTCGGCGGTCGGCACGGTCCGGCGGCGCCACAGGTTCGCCCGGGCGGCGCTCGGTCACGCGGTCCGGTGGGAGGCGGTCGCCGTCAACCCCGCAGCCGAGGCCCGGGTCGAGGGAGACGCTGCGGTCCGGGCTGGCGAAGACCTGCCCCCGATGGTCGACGTGTGGGCGGCGATCGCCCGGATCGGGCATGAACGGCTCCGCGTCACCGCGACCCTGGCGGCTGCGACCGGGGCGCGGCGGGGCGAGCTGGCCTACCTGCGGTGGCGCGACGTCGACATGGCGACCGGGGTGATGCGCTTCCATGGCTCGATGGCCGTGGTGAAGGGCGGGCTGGTGAGGAAGGCTACGAAGAAGAAGCGCCCCAAGGTGGTGACGCTCGACCCGGTAGCGGTCGCGGACCTGAGACGTGCTGCGTGCTGTGTTCAGGGTCGCAGCGTTGGAGCTGGGCGTCGCGCTCGACGGCGACTGCCCGGTCGTCCCGGCCCCGAACGACCCTCTGGCCCCGTGGCACCCTGAGCAGATGACCCGTCGGTGGGCGACCTGGCGGGAGCGGGTCGGGCTCCCGGAGGACGTACGCCTGCATGACCTGCGCCACCTGCAGGCGACGGAGCTGCTGGGGGAGGGGATCGGCCCCGCTGCCGGGGCTGCCCGACTGGGGCACTCGTCGACCCGGACGTTCCTGGACGTGTACGTCCATGCTCGCCGGGCCGATGACGAGGCAGCGGTTGGTGTCGTGGGGCGGGCCCGACGTCAGGTGACCTGACGGCCCATCGCCGGCCCGGGCCGGCGGCCGGTGGCCCGGTCGAGGTGGAGGGCGCGGGCTTGCTGGTCGGCGATGTCGTGGGCGTCGGCGATGGTGTCGACGGTGACGGGCCGGCCGACCGCCTCCTCCCGGTCGACCCAGGCGGCCAGGGCGTCGAGGGGGAGGAGCCGTTCGGCGGCGGGGAGGTTCCGGTTGACGAGGATGGCCCGATAGCCGGCGCTGACGGCGTGGAGGGCTCGGACTCCGGCGGGGAGCGGGACGACCATGACTTCGAGCTCGGGTCGGGCGCCGGCGTCTCGCCAGGGCCGGTATTGCTCCACCCCCTCCGTCATCGCGGCGACCCTACGCACCCGGTGCGACAATCAACGAGGGAGTGACTCGGTGGCTTGCTGAAGAAGGTCGGAGCCGGTCGTGATGGCGGTGGCGGCCTCGGTGATCAGCCCAGGGTCGACTCCGCCAGTGGTGCCTTCGATGCAGAGGTCGGCAGCGCTGGAGAACTCCCGGAGGGCGTCTCGCCAGAGGCGTTCGGTGTCGGGCAGGGGAATGGGAGCAACGGCAAGCGCTCGGTCGACATCGGCGCGAAGTCCCTGGCACGCGACGTTGAGGGCCGAGACGTCAACCGCCTCAGCCGCGGCCGAGACCGACCCCAGCCGGTCGCTCAACGAGTCGACCACGGGTCCGTTCTCGGCGTACCAACTCCCGAGCTGCGCTTCGGCCGAGGGCGCGGTTGTGGTGGTCGTGGTTGTCGTCGGGGTGTAACCGTGAAGCAGGGCTGAGAGGTCTTCGCCGACGGGACACCGTTCGTCGCTGGCGAGGTGCACGACATCGCCGCCTTCGCACTCTCCATACTCGGCCAGCCATTCGTCGACGCCGTCGTGGCTGCTGCACGTGGCCCTGAGGTCCCGGTTGTCGCTGTAGGTGCCGTCCTGACAGAGGGCGATGTCGTCCGGGCCCGCTTCGGGCTCGAAGTCGTCGGGGAGCAACCTCGCCAGGTCCTCGCCGTTGGGGCATTCGGGGTCGTTGGTGAGGGCGATGATCGAACCGCCCTCGCATTCGCCGTAGGCGGCCAGGAACTCGGCGACTCCGTCGTGGCTCGAGCAGATGGCCCGGAGGTCTCCGTTATCGGAGTACTCGCCGTCATTGCACCGGGCGAACTGGCCCGCTGTCGGGTCCGTCGTGGTGGTCGTGGTGTCATCGGCGGCCTTGTCGTCGTCGGGCGACCCGGCGAGTGCTCCGATGACGACGGCGATGAACCCGAGGGCGAGGCAGGCGATCACGGGGATGAGCCACTTGGGGAAGCCGCTCTTGGCCTTGGCCGGGGGCGGCGTTGGGGCGGCCGGCCCGATCGGCATGGGGTCGCCGACCCATTGCTGTCCGTCCCATTGGCGTTGGTGGCCTGGGCTCGTCGGGTCCGGGTACCAGCCCGCGGGCTGCTGGTCGGTCACGTGGGTCCTCCCCCTGTTGGGATGGTTGGGCTACTGGCGTGCGGCCAGTGATCGGGCTTTGCCGAGGCGGTCGGCCAAGTCGAGGGCATTGTGGCCGGGCGGGCATGCCCGGAACCACCTCTCGATGACCTCGACCTCGTGGTCGTGCTGCTTGTGTTGGCGGTAGACGATGGCCGCCACTCGTGGAACGGGCGGCCTCGCACTCCGCCGGCGACCCCTTTCAGCTCCCTGACGGTCCTGAGGAGGTAGGCGTTGGTGAGGGGGGGCGTCGATGACGGCTCGCACTTCTCGGCCGACCCACGCGGCTTCGTCGGGGGTGAAGCTGGCAACGGCCTCGCTCGGTGTGGATGCGGTCGAGCGTCGGCGACACGGTGCGGATGTCGCTCATTGCGCCCGCTCTCGTGGCTTCACGGCGAGGCCGACGACGACGATGCCGACGCCCGGCGGGGTGGCGGCGAGCGCGAGCAGCCCGGACCCTGAGGCCGATGAGCACCCCCGATGCCCCCTACGTCCTTGCCCGCTCGCGGGCGCGTTGCAGCAGCATCCGGGCCATCTGCTCCAGCGAGGCGTGGTCCTCGGGCTCGGGCTCGGGTCCGGGTCCGGTTCCGGGGCCAGCTCGACTGGCTCGCCACCCGAGACCAGGACACCGAGCTGTCGGCTCCCAGTGCAGGGCGATAGCGATCCGTCGACGGGTCAGGTCGGCGGGGAAGTTGCGACCGGTCTCAACGGTCGACCACGTCGTATCGCTAGGCCGCAGCGCTCGTCGAGCGGCCTGCGCTAGGTCGTATCGCTGACGCCTTGGGGACCGCCACGACGGCAAGCGCTGTCGATCGGAATCGTCCGACGCGTCGACGCCGTCCTCCACCGAGCATCCGGCGTGTCCGCCCTATCGCCCGTGACGGAGGTCAGCCTGAGGCCTGTGATCTGAGCGAGGCCTGCTCACGCTTAAGGCGGCGGCGAAGCTCGTTGTGGAAGCGCTTCATGTCCTGGTCGCCGCCGCACCGCTTGAGGGCGAGTTTGACGATCGGCACGGACTCCCAGTCGCCGTACCGCTGGGCCAGTTGCTTGCACGAGGACCGAAGCTCCTCACCGTCCACCTCGGCACCAAGTACGACGAGTTCAAGCATCGAACGTTGGAGGTCGAATCCTATGGCTTGGATCTCGGCGTCGAGCCCGGGGAGCTTCTCCTTCTGGCCCGTGGTCGTGATGAGCCGCATGACGAGAGCACGCTGCTGCTCGTTGGCCGCAGTCAGGTGGCGGAGGAGACGGTCGAGGACGCTGAGGACCTCATTGAGGTGCTCCACCGCACCGAGCGCCTCGCCCGCATCGGTCCGCGCCTTGCGTACGCGATGGCCGACGAAGGCCCAAACGAGAGACGTCCACCCAATCAGGATGGTGATGAGCGTGGCGAACTGTGATGTGGATAGTTCGCGGACCGTCCCGGTCTCGACCGCCGCTGCCACTGGAGCACCAGTGGTGGTCGCTGGCGAGGGCGCCGTGGTGGTCACAGGAGCGGTGGTCGTGCTGCTCGTCGCTTGGGCGACGGCAACATGGGGCGCACCAAGGGTGAGACCAAGCGTGGCGGCGAAAGTGAAGACAATCGCGGCCAGTCGATGGCGCCGGCTCATTGTGAACCTCTCCTGAGAAGTGCCTCGATCGATTCGCCGAACTCGAATGACGTACTCATCTCGTTCTTCCGCAACAGTGAGACATTGTGTTCTGCCTTGACGCGCTGGGCGCGCTGCAGGACGCTCTGCCGGACGGTATTTGTTAGCAAGACAGCTCGTGAAGGGAAGTTCTCCGAGTTGCTCTTGCACAGTTCCTCCAAGAGAACGATCCCGGTTTGTAGGTAGTCCTCTGTCCTCTTGCGCGAGAAGCGCTCGCTTTCGTGATCGCTTACAGCGAGCATCACGTCAATGATTGCTAAGTCGATGTTGTCGGCCCCAGTCAGAATCTCGAAGGCCTCATCCGCGGTCAGGATTGGTGTTACTTCGTATCCTCTTGCGATGAGCTCCGAGCGGTAGTGTCGTGTCTGCCCGAAGTCCTCGTCAACGAAGTAGATCACGGGTGGTCTTCCTTGAAGTAGAGGCGAAATGAGGTTGGCCCGGACGGGCGGATCAGATCAATCCCGCCATGGTGGTTCATGATGCGACGGCAGTCGGCCAAGCCCCGGCCCAGCCCCTGCGGGATAAGTGCGCGTGCGTTACGTCCGCGGTAGGTGTCGTCGAAGATCCGCTGGACGTCACTGTCGAGGACCCCGATCCCGCGGTCCTGGTAGTCGATGTAGACGAGCCCATCGGTGGTGAAGGCGGTGAGGGCTACATCGACTCGGCGGGTCTCGCGGTCGTGGTACTTGACGCTGTTGTCGAGGAGGTTGCGGAACACGCAGGCAACGGCATCCCGGTGAGCCGACACCCACGGCAGGTCGGTGAACTCTGGATCCTCAAGGTCGTTGATGGTGCAAGACAGGCCATTTGCCTCGGCCATGCGTGCCAGGAGGCGAGGGATGGACCGCAGGATCCGCCGATGCAGGTCCAAAGGTGCCCGCTCCAGGTGCGCGGCGTCCTGGCCGAAGGCTCGCGAGTCCATCTGGTGCTTGAGATCGCTGATCCACATGTGGGCGTCTCCGAGACGTCTCCCATACTCGGAGAGCGGCGATCCCTCCAATTGGTCTTCGACGAAGGCCAGGTTCTCGATGGCGCTACCGAGCGCGGACTGGGCGCCGTGCATGAGGCGTTCGAAGCGGTACTCGGACTCCTGGGTGCGGAGCATCTGGTGGATGAGCACCGACACCATCTGCGAGGAGAAGCGGGTGAGGGCGACATCTTCCCAGTTCGGATGTACAGGCTCCGTTCGTTCTCCCAGTTTGATCCTGAGGTTGACCAGGCGGAGCAGCGCAAACGCATCGTCGTCCATCGACCGCTTCGTGCGACGTTGAATCGGTGTGCAGGTCAGATTGTGGATAGTGGTGGAGAACGCTCCGATCCCATCTTCGGATGGGGTGAGTGGCGGTTCAAAGGAACGGGTTATAGTGGTGCCGGTTCTCCGGCTGACAGCCTCAATCAACGGCGCGGTCGGATCGAGGAAGACCTGATTGATCCGCACGCCACCGATGCGACGTTCGGTTGAGCTGACCAGGTCGAGCGACTCGCCGGTGGCGGGATCGAGGAGGAAGACCGACCCGGCCTCGAAACCGAGCTCGGTGCCGATGGTCTTTAGGAACCGGTAGACGAGGCTGGAAATATCGGTTGAGTAGGCTGCACCCATGACGGTCTTGTCGCGAAGTTCCATCATGAAACGTTCGACTGTTGCCAGGTACAAACGGGCGATGAAGACCGAGTCTGCCTTCAGGGATGAGATCCCGCGTTCGGCTGTCTGAGGATTCGCTCCATAGATACAGATCGCGCCGAGTGGGTCGGGCACCTGGAGATTCGTCTTTGCGCCCGTGATCCCGATCGGGATGGCGCCCATGGCTGCGAGGTCGTCGCGATCGAGGAGTTGGCGCTGGTCCCGGTACTCGACGTTGCCCACCAGGTCCGTCACCATCTGGGGCTGCCGCTTCGCGATGGCCCGGCCGACGATCGTGTCGCTGTCGAGCTGGAACGACTCGTAGCGCTCGTAGTCGAGTCCCACCTGGGCCTTGAGACGGAGCGTCGCACCTCCGTGGCTCACCAAGTAGAAGGATGCAGCCGACAACTCAAGCTCATCGACGACGACGTTCAAGAGGCCCAGCGCGAACGCCCGGGGCGAGCCGAGCGACGCCTCTGCCAAACGACGATGAAGGTCTGTCGACATGCGCACCCCTCCTTGCTCCCTGATGTCGAGGCGGACCATAGCGGCATTCGCTGGCGGCGTGTTCGGCTGCCCTGTGACAGGGTCAGTCCGGCATCAGACCTCGACCTCGCGTGACACCTCCACCTGCATGTCGTTCATCCCGCGATTGTCGTTGCTTGCTGGCGCATCCACTCTCCGCTGTTGCGGGGTGCCTCGACGCACTTGACAGCACGTCCCGGACGACACCTGAACCTTTTGACAAGGCGGGCGTCGGCGGTTCGAATCCGGTCGTCCGCTCCAATCCCCTGGTCCCTGACCAGGGGATCTCTCGTTTCCGGCGCCAGATCTGGGTTGGTCCTCGGCGGGGGCTCGTCGGCGAGCTGCTGCGTCGAGCTCGTCCACCTGGGGGCGGCGAGACCGGACCGGCGAGCCGATCGATGCGGCTCGCCCGATGACCGTTGGGGCGTCGTCCGATGGGGGCAGGCGGCCGCGTGCGAGGGCTCAGGTGAGGGCGGCGGTGACCTCGACGGCCACGCGGGCGCCTGCTTCGATCGCTCCGTCGAGGTAGCCCGGGTGGTCCTCGGCGGTCTCGGAGCCGGCCCAGTGGACGTGACCGACCGGGGTCGAGTCGATCGGCGGCCAGCCGGCGG